>NZ_JADNEM010000002.1:0-212788 GCF_015552275.1 Holdemania sp. 1001302B_160321_E10
CGACCATCTTTGGTAATGATTAAGCTATGATACTCTTTTTGTGCCGGCCGATCATCCCGGGTAAATCCTTGATTACGTCCATAAGTGATACCGTACTCTTTAGTACCTGGATGATTGTTAAAAAATGGCCAGTTAACCTTGCAGTAATGAATGTGGTCATCGTCGATTTTATCTATCGTTTCGGTTACTTGTCCTGGCAGCTGCAGCAGGCCAATATCCTGATCCGTCTTGCGTTTGTAGACATGGATCGTCTGGCCTTGCCATGCGATGCTTTGATAACCTGGTTTTAAATACATCTTGGATCCCTCCTCGTAAATTAAAAAAGGACACCTGAGCCAGTGTGTCCATGTGCCGCGGTACATCGCCGCGGACTTATCTTTGAATTGTGACTTGACGACGCAGCCGCCGACGGATCCCCATCGTTTAGCTGTGGCCTCGATGACCTGGCCGCCGCCGATGTAGATCCCGATGTGGCCCTGCTGCCAGACCAGCAGCCCGGGGATCTCCGGGATCGTGCTGATCGGCCCCTTGTCGGTCGCCCGGGCGTACATCTGATCAGCGTTGATATCCGGCGCCGTCTTACCGTAGTAGCTGGTATTGCCCGGGCCGTAGTCGTGCCACAAAAAGCACTTGATCAGGCCGACGCAGTCAAACACCCGGCGGCCAGACACGTCATAGCGGCCGATCCCGCCGAGTTGATAGATCGTCTTGCGGTTGAGCTGCTGCTCTGCCCATTGGCAGAGATCAGCAGGTGATGTGTAGTCCATCTGATCACTCCCCTCTTTTATTCATACCAAATTTCCTTAATTTTGATTTGTTTATTAAGGCAGTTAAAACTCAATCGTTGGCCAGTATATCCAGTAAATGATGAAAAATCCAAACCAACAATTTTTAAGCAATTATATGCTGTCCCGCCAGAAAAAACCGCGCATGCTTCTTTTAAAACGTTGTTACCATTAATCGCATAAATCCATAAACGAGTGCCATCATTAGAAGCAGCGTTATCATTAAACGCAGATAACATTAAAGTCTTATCTTGTAAGTCTTCAATAGCAAAATCTAAAGATACATTTCCGGACGATGTAATATAGCCGCCGTCAATAAAAACACTACTTGTCAACTGTATGCGAGGATCAATTTCTCCGTTTCTAAATAAATATTGTTTATTAGTTTTAGGGGTGTTGGATTTAGCTATAAACGTCAGCTGATATCCAATACCATTACCGCCAACCGATCCGCTTGTCATGTAGAATTTGATTGATTTAATTTTATCATTAATTGTGATTACCGCATTTTCGCCACCGACAACTTTACTGTTTGTCACGGAGTAGATCGTTTTACTTGTACCATCTTCCAGCGTAATCGTTACGGTCACAGTGGCTGCATAGTCAGAAAAGCTACGAAACCATGATAAATAAACTTTATCAACGTAAACAGGTTTGTCAAACGTCCTTGATCCGCTAATACTCCCCGGGGATTGTCTGGCATCAAAAAGGTTGATGACTTCGTAATTTGAGGAATTAGTTGTCAATATATTTCTACTGAAATTCGACATCTTAATCACCGACCTTTTCGAGCCAAACTTTGCTCACCCACATATAGGAGGTGCTATACCCATTCATTTGTAAAGCGAACTTAATCATATCATTAGTTAATGGCAGCGCAATAATTCTTTGCATATCCCGATTATTGCAGTTTTCGTCAGAAAAACACGATCCATTTTTATCAGCATAGAATTCGCCGCGTCCTCCATTGTCACTTGAATATCCTCTCGCTTTATACTCAAAGAAAGCATAATCATATTTATTTAGCACATCAGCTGATAAGCTATTCTTAGGTTTCCATCCTTTTCTACCATTTCCGCTTCCACCTATATACAATGAATTTTCTCGAATATCTGCTGTATAACTTCCTCCGTTGCCTTCAACGTAATTTGTCCATCCGCCAGTTACATCACTGCATTGATCTCCGTCCTTGAACAGATAAAGTCTTTTTGCGCCGCCAGAAGACGGGAGAATATTTCGGCAGAATCCCATCAGTAACACCTTCTTCCAAAGGTGTTCAGAAAGTGCGAAAACCCTTTTAAATAAGGAGTTTTTACGCCCCCCCCCCCGATTTTTTTACACCTAATGCCATACCCTCAATATACCGGTCATGGCCGCCATTATCATTGGTCATACGGACATATCGGGCATCCACAAAGCACTTCCCGTTGTTAATTGTAGTCCAATTAGTACCATCAGCGGAGTATTCAGTTTTGTGCTTGTTTCTAACAAATTCATGAACATTGGATGTCACAGTAAGACCATAAGCATAAGTGCCAATCAGTGTTACAATTTCCCCAAAATCAAGTGTAAATGAAGGGTTGTACTGCCACGTTCCCGCGCTATTCATCAAGCACACAATTTTGTCAGATTTTAGGCCAGTCGCTACTTGCATGATGTTTTTACAAAATCCCATTTTCTTCATCCTTTCTTGCACTTAAATGCGGTAAGTGCGGTCCCGTTTTTGTTGCTGTCGGCATAGATCCGCAGCTTGTTGGCTGTCACTTTGATGTATGGGCCGATGCCCTCCACATTAGCTGGCCACATCGGCTCGATGATGTCGTCAGCAGCACAGGTGTAGGTGACATCAGTAAACCACGGATAGCTGAGTGCCGGATCCGCCTCTTGATAATCCGGATCCAAGCTGGCTACGTTATCCGCGGTCAGCTGGGTCCAAGTTGCGGTCGCCGCAATTGTAAAGCCAGGAAGATATTTTGACGTCGCGTTGTAAATCGCATCGTCAATCTTGTCAAAGTTGCTGTTAAATACCGTATTATCCGCCAAATCAGAATCCGCCGGCTTTGACAAGCTGTAATGCGTTGTTGAGGTTGCCACTACTTAACCACCCCCTTAATCTGCGCCCAGGTGTACTTTTTGATGTCCGCCCACTTGGCTTTTTTTAGTTCCGCCCAGGTCATTTTTGATGTGACCTCGACGGTCACAATAAAGCGTTCGCCGGTGTTGACGACGGTCTTGGATATGGTAGGATTGGCCACTGTCAGCATTTTACGATCACCCCATATCTAAAGATAAAAGTTTCCGGCCCAACCACGCATTTAATGTCCAACCGATAAAATCCAGGATCCGGAGGTTCAAGCTGGCAAGACACAACATATTTTTCGTTGTCTATTTTGCAATCTCCAGTTAGCACTTCCACTTCATCTAATGTGAGTTTATATGTAGCTTCCTTGACTACAAAATGTTCTCCTTTTGTGCTCTCAAGTTGTAAAGATACTACCTTATTTTCACCAATAATATAGGCCGGATTTGTAACCATGCTATCCTCTCCTTTCCATTGTTGGCATCAACTTCGCTGTAATATTTTGAGATAACAGCACTGCTCGATAAGGGCTTGGAATCAGCCTGTATGTCAGCTTACTGGAATCAAATAAAATCTTATACGCCGTGTAAAAGCTTGGATTTCCAGCATCGTCCTCAGCGTATAAGTCAATAACCAGCTCGTAGGAATCAGGAAAAGGGATCGTGGCAGTCCACAATCCCCTTGAATCCTGTTTAAACTCTACAAAGTATAAGCCGGCGTTACCGTAAACTCGGGTGACCATCAGGCATCTGTGACCTCGACGGTGATCGTAATCGTGCCGCCGGTATTGACCGGATCTGGAGTAACAGTGATCGCGCCGAAGACCGGAGCAACAGTGTCCAAGACGACCGTGCGGGTGACCTCGGAGTATTTACCAGCGGCGTCCGTCGAGCGTACCACGATGGCGTTGCTACCCTCTTTGAGAGTTAACGCCTTGCTGAAATTGCCGCTGGAATCAACCGTGATCGCGCCTTGATCCGTTCCGTTAAGTGTGATCTTAACGGTTACAGGACTGGATGTCGCGTCAGAGGTCTTGCCTGTGATTGTGCAAGCGGCCTTGTTGGTCGGCGTAGTCGGCTGGCTTACTGTCAGTTCCGGCGGCGTAGTGTCTTGCTTGTAGGTTACACTGGCCGCTGCCGATGTGTTTCCGTCATTGTCGCTGCAGCTTGCGGTAATCGTATGGCTGCCGTCCGTCAATGCCGTCTTAGGCGTATAACTGAGATCGACACCACCGGATACATCTGTCAGGGTGTAATCCGCCGCGGCTACTGCGGTATTGTCCACTTTTAAGACAATCGACGATTTCAGGACACCGGATCCAGCATCCCGGAACTGTGCCTTGATTTCCGGTTTGTTCGTAACCACGGTAGAACCGTTGGTCGGCGCTGTGATTGCCGCTGTCGGCTTAACAGTTTCCTTAACACGGATCGTCTTTGAGGTATCTGACTTAGTGTTTCCGGCTACGTCCGCCGCCGTAAAGGTTAACGGGTAGACGTGGTTGTTCTGCCCCCAAGACGTTTCGCTCGGGGCCGTGATTGTTGCCTCGTATTTTTTTGATGTTGAATTGTAGGTTAAATCGTAACTCTGCCCGTTGAGTGTTACTTTTACACTTTTTATTGCCAATTAAATCATCCCTTTCATGATGCAGTATTTGATTTCTTCTGTGTATATTGGTATGCTCGCAACTGAGTCCCGGACATATCAGCATTGCAGTAAATTCTTAATTTGCCAGCCGATACTCTGATAGAGTTTCCCAAACATCCCAATTCAGCGGTGTCAATATCCCATTCAGGATAGACTTCATCGTCTTCATCGCAGTCAAAATCAATATCTGTAAAATATGGATATTTTAGACTGGGATCTGGATTTACCTTTGGGCGAGGATCTAAAGTTCCTACATTTTCAGCCGTGAGAAGTGTCCAAACTGCGGTTGATGGAACAATGATTTCAGTTTCGTGTTTAACCCCTATCGCAAGGCAAATACTGTTTGCGTCTTTTGCCGCGAAGGTATCGCCCTGCTGAACATAATCCGTTTTATCCTCAAGAGAAATGGTTCCGTCCGGATTTTCAACAAGAGTATATTTCCTTGAGCCAGAGAATATATCGTCTTTGTAATTCGTTTTAAGCGTATCGATCACCCCCTAATCTAAAAGAGAGGCGATGACGTCCTCTTTTTTGATTTTCCAATAATTCCTTCATTTTTACCTGAAATGTCTCAATGCGATTTAGATCTGCGGAGCTAATGTATTTATTGTTTGGATAATACGTGTTGGTATCTTTATGCTCCGGATATTGGAAGGTGTTTGCATAAATTGCATCGATATCTCTTTCTATCGCATTCCAAATACTCGCGTAGGGTAAATCTGAATACGTTTTATCTTGTCCAAGAGCAACAATTCCAAATTCCGGATATAATTCGTATGCCAGGTTAATTAAATACTGCATATTATTCTTTATCCGGTTGTAATCAGAAACATTAATCTTGTCCTCGATATCCCAATTTATCTTCGGTTGCGTCCACATAAACTCTCCTTCCTTTAATCTTTCCGCTGTATGCGTTCTGGTTGTAGGTAACCTCATTGTTCATGATCCGGAAAGGCATTCGATCATTAAACCTGTTTTGAATATAAATTATATCGTTACTATCAACGCATGGATCTCCACGCCAATTGAACTCATATTGCTTGTTTTCAAACACATAATCACCAAGCCATTTTGCCATGAGCTTCGCCTGTCCAACACCATCTACAAGATCGTTGCTGAAATACTTATCCGTTCCCTTTTCATGTACCATCCGACCGACATTCACGTAACTTAAAGCAAACTTCTTTCCGTAAATATGAGCTGTAGAATCTTCGGTTACCGCAGCGTATTGAATCTTTACATAATAGCTTCCACATTCAATCAGAGTGGCGTTTTCGACCCGGATATCATATCTGGGTTCATCAAACGTAATCGTCTCATAGAGGCCCGATTCCGTCGATGAGAAGTCGACTGATGATATTTCTTCCTCGACACCTTGTTTTGCGAAACGTGTCGCCGTAACATACAGTGTCTTAATTTTTTCTTCAACTGTTCCTTTTGGCGTTTTCTCAATGTACTCTCCAAAACTGATGTAATAATCCGAAAGTTCACCGAAACTGATTCGATTTACATAGATATGCTGATTCCCTTCAGACGTTTTCAAAAAACGCAAGATAACCTTATCGAACTTCTGCCAACTGCGGTTACAGTTAATGAAAGAGGATGCGTTTGTATATTGCTTTGCTTCCACTTGTTGCCCTTTTAAATAGGTGCAAACCTCAAATTCAGACGCAATCGTATTTCCAAACTCTAAGATAATTCCCATAGTCACAAGGCCAGACTCAAGGTTAATCGTTATTTCAGGGGCCTTTGTAAAAGATCCTGATGAATCAGACATTGATCGCGATACATACGCGATATCAATGTAATCTGAATTTTCCGGAAGAAAGAAACTTTCTTGATCTGTTTCGTTATTTCCGAATGTTGCATAGTGATTATTCCACCCTTTTTTTAGTAGGGATACATTGCTGTATGGAGCTTTATCCTCAGCGGAAAATGAATAATCCGGAATAAAATTAGTATTCAGCACGAGCACTCCATTGGCATCATAAGAAAGATATCCCCGGCCGGCATTCGCAATCATTTGAAGCGCTTCAGCGTGTTTACAAATTGGGATGGGATTATGTGTGAGAATTGTTTTGTAGTAATCATCTATTGCATATTGCCAAGGGTCCAATCCCATATCCGTCACAACATCAATAAACAGATCATACAGAGAGCGTCCTGAATCGCTGTAAATTCCTTTAAAATAGTCAGCGTCGAAAAAGTTGAGTAAACCCTCAAATTTAAAATTTGCCGTATATTGTTCAGCGGACCAGGTTTTGAGCTTTGCAGTCGCCATATTAAACCACTCCCATGATCCACTTTTTAGTTGATATCCAAAGGCCAGACGACCATCCTGCTGTTCTTCCAAAAAATTGATTCTGGATGACGGGTTTTCAAGATCATATTCATAATCTTTATTGATGATATCCATAGACATATCTACCGTTGGAAGCTTGTTTGAAACTGGATTGGTATAGGTTTTCAGCGTCATTTTTTGAACAACACTGTCATCATAAAGAACACCTACGCCAAACATCATATAACGCAGTCTCAACCTGGAATGTGGTTTACTCATTTTTGTAAAGTGAATAATGAAATGATCACGAATACCGTTAAAAACGCTGGATTCTTCCGCAAAAAAACCTGATGCATTGCTGAAATCTTTTGTCCCTTCATCCCACGTTACTGAGAAATTTGTAGGAAAAGAATAATCACCAAAATCAAAAGTCAATCCTTTCACTTCAAGCGGTTGAACTTCCTGTGGAAAGGAAAAATCGATAGTAACATCAATATTTCCTTCCGCATCAGAAAGCGCATCGACAATATAGCCATTAAATAAAACTTCATCAATATCCCCTTCCGGAGGAAAAAACAACAATCCGTTAGCTTGGGCATGATCCTTTTCAAAAGAGGCGTAAGGGAAATTGATTTCCCGATCATCGAAAATTTCTGCGTCAGAAATGAAATAATCGCTTGGATTTATGATGCTTGCATTGGTTTGCGCATCAATACTCACAACACCAATTGATACTCTCACCGCAAACATTCCGCGGACAGGCTGATTGATTTCTTCGCGATAAGCTTTGCTTGTCATTTTCATAATCAATACCCCATGTCGATTATATTTACGGTACAGTTAATATAGCTTAGTGGTTTTGCCACTGAATACGACACACTATCCCATTCATACGGAGTTGCGCTGGCATCACCAAAATAAAACCTTCTGGTAATAATACGATTTTCATATTCATCCCAAAAGGTTAAATTCACTTCAAAATTTTCTACATTTCGGATAATCCACTGCCATTCATCATAGGTTAAATAGCTCCATTGAACGGAATCGTATTTCCGCATCCTACGGTTGATTTTCTGAGCAACGACTTCCGCTCGGCCGTTGCGTTTACTATCAACGAGCTGCGACCCGACAATCTTGAGCTGCCCCATCGGAATTGGGGCGGGGATGCCATTAAACAACCACACTGGTGCAGATCCATAGTTTTTATTCATCAGTCAATCCCCTCCAATCCGAAGTTATAACCTCTATTCTTTTTGATTTTCTGCTGGTTACGATAAATCGATTCGCCGTCCAGTTCAATCGTTTGATTCAAGTTAATATCTCCACCACTGTCAACAGCCGCCATTGCCTCCATTACACCTCGCTTGATGCCTTCGATAATCTGTTCCTGATTCGCGACAGTTGTCTGAGAACCAATTCTGCCTACCAACTCAGGTATACCATCTTCGTTGGCAAAGAAGATATCTGCACGATCTGGAAAACCACCCTCGGCATAGCCATACATAGAATCGGCGCCGGTCGATCCTCCAGAAACGGATTTTGGCCCGACTCTGTCAAGGATGATATGTTGAAGCGTTGGCAATGTACAATCAGCCAGCCACGCTAAACTTGAATGAAGTTTAGAAGCGCCAATGATTAAACCATTGATAAAGTTTAAGAAACCATTGATTCCGTCAATGATCATATTGAGCAATCCTTCAAAAACCGTAATGATGATATTCATGATCCCGGTAAAGATATCACCAAGGCCGCTCCAAGCCATCTTCCAATCAGCTGTAAATATACCGGTGATAAATTTGATTATCCCTTTTAGAATGGTGATAACTGAGTCAATAACACCCGTGACTGTTTTAACGATACTTTCAACTACCCCTAGAATGGTATCAACAACACCGATAACCGTTGGTGCAAGGAGTTCGATTAACCATGAAATGAGTGGTGCCAGAACGTTATTCCAGAGATCAAATAGGGATGTCACTACAAGACCAATAAATCCAGTCAGGTTTATTACAAGATCTTTAAAACCATTTTCCCACAACCAGCTCAGCTTTTCCTTAACCAAATCGATAATTGGACTGATGACTTGTTCCCACAGCTGGGTTCCAAGAGCTTGAATCGTTGTCACAAATATATTAAATTTTTCAACGATTGTATCAATGATCTGTCCAACAAAATTACGGAAATTCTGGCTCGTGTTGTAAAGGTAAATGAAACCTCCAACTAGAGCGGCAAAGAACGCCGCGATAAAAGCAGGGCTGGTAACAAAGGCTGAAATAAACTGAACGAATGGCTGCATAAACTGAATGAAAGGTGCAAACAGGTTTGCGAACTCCGCTGAAATAAGCCCGACAGTTGATGATATTCCAGAGAAAGCAGCTTTTAGTCCGGCAAGCTTGGATGTCAGTATCGTAACCGCCTTACTATTCAAAAGACCGTCCATTAAACCTTTCCCAGCGGATCCTACCGCCTTACCAATTTTTGAATTTTTAACAAGGCTCCCAAGGTTTGAGAAGATTCCACTCAAACTTTTTTTGAGCGTATCAAAATGGAATAACTTATTCCAATCGATTTTTACTCCGCCAGTCTTTCCAAATAAATCTGCAATATTGAATAACCCCTTGAAAAATTTGTTATCCCCTGAAAACAATTCGATGAAACGTCTAAGTGGCGTCGATAAAATCCAACCTGCAATGATTGCGCCAGCGATTTTTAAACCAGTTATGATTCGGCCAATGTTTGTTGGCCCATCTCTCAAAATCCAAGAAATAGAACCGTCATCATTGAGGATTTTATCAAATCCCAGCCAGTCCATGATTGCATCCCGGATCTTCTCGGCTTTCATTTGAACGTCGCCCATCAAGCTGTCATAGTCCATTAAGCCAGCAAGAATTCGATCATCAATGCCCATACCCCCAAGATCAGCGCTGGATCCACCCGTGTCCTGCGAAAAGGTATTAAGTTCATCAATTCCCATGGCGTTCATGTTGTCTACTGCTTTTTCAAGATCTTCTACTTTGGCAGTTGCGTCCTCAGCGCTATCGCCATATCCATCCAGAATATTTCCAACCCCGGAAGATCCTGAAGAATTAGGATTATAACCAAAGAAAATAGCCACCATTTTTGCCAGCTCTTTTAGAACCATGACCACTGCATTAATGTACGGAAGTACCTTTTCCAATGCTTGATAAAAGATACCACCCACCCATTTTGTCAGTTCTTTAAATTGCTGTTGAAGAACTCTGATCTGATTTGCTGCATTCTCGATCGTTCGTGCATAGTCGCCCATAGCGCTCGAATTTGCCATCTGCTGCTGTAAAGTATAGATGATCAATAAACGCTGTTCCATTTGCGATAATGTACGAACCGAACGATCATAAATACCTAATTGCTGTAAGCTTTCCTGCAAGGTTGCTTGAGTAATATCGTAACCTGACGTTGAACGAATTGGACGAACCTGTTTGGTCAGGGCTGCCTGAAATTTCGTCATTGAAGATTCAATAGAGGTGTTATACAAAGAGGCATAATCGACGGCCATCATTGACAGCGTCTCTGACAGTTTTTCTGCTGTCTTTGCACCCAACCCTCCGATTGAATTCATCATATTCATGAATGTAGCCTGGTACTTCATGGTTTCAGTTGTTGCTAAACCATACGCCTCTGCGATTTTGTTCTGAAACCTGTTGGCCGATTCATAAGCTTCTCCCATTGCTCTTGCAAAGTAATTTTCGGTTTCAACGTAATCAATTGCATTATTAACTATATTTGCAAAGCTTTGTCCGAGCTGCTTTGTGTAATTTAAAAACCAATAGATCTTGCCGATATTAAACATTCGCTTTAATAAAGACGGTGATTTCTTGGCTTCTTTATTTACATTTGAAATAGATTTTTCTACATTTTTTAAATTGCTTTTTTTATTAAGCTGGTGCATCGCAGCTTCAAAAGCGATCAGTGATGACTCCGCTTCTTTAAGCATTGCAAGAAACGGTTGAATTTGCGTTGCCAACGTTGTAAACACTTCGCCGATTTTGGAAGCGTCAATAGCCGCAATGGACTCCATAGTCTTCGGAATCTTACGAAGTTGCTTAATTGAGCTTTCAACATTCACATTGCTTAGCGCATTTACAAATTCCGCCATTCTTTGACTTGCGGCTTGAATTGCAGAAAGATCCACTGACTTTAAACGTTCGAAAACTTCTGTCATATGTTCTACTTTTTTTGTAATTGCCGTAACACTTCTGTTAAGCCGGCCGACAACGTCAATCACTTTCTGTAATGATTCCTCGCCTGAATCAACAGCTGTTTTAAGTTGCAAACCGATATCGGCATCATAACCTCCCACTATTTCTACCTCCTTTCCTTTTTAGAAAAACGGTTAATAGAATTGCATTAAACGTTTTCGATATTCACAATCTCTCTTCTTACTATCCGCCTTTATCTCAAGTTCTTCTTGTTTTTCTCTGAGATCAAATGGCATGGAAGGATACGCAAGTTTTTTATGTCCTTTCTTGCTCAAGGCGTTGCTTACAACCGTACTGACGGCGCTATAAATATACAAACCATTCAGCCAGGCTGTCATATTAAGACGATTGTAATAAGCTTCAACGTAAGCGTAGATAAGATTACAATCGTCATACCAAAAAGCATCGAGATCCATCCCGACTTCAATCGCAAGCGGAAGTAACGTTTTATTGCAAAATTCCGCAAAAGTTTTTACTTGGCTTCTTTGCTCTTTGTGGACACGAACGTGTGAAACTGAACCTTGCTTTCTTTGTACTCTTGCATCCGCGCCACTTTTGTAAAAACCTCACTTACGATATCTGTCATCGCATTAAACGTTTCCTCATAACCGTACTTTTCTGATGTGACATCGATGATTTCATTCCATTTGTCTTCGTTCATTTCATTGCGATACCGTCTATCATTTTTCAATAAAATGTACCCGATATCAAAAACATCATCATCTTGCAGTTCATCTAAGTGAGGAATAAGTACAGGCATAAATTCGCGCATTCCTTCTTCATCATCGGACTTGAGCTTCGAAACGACCTCGGCAACTTCTGGAATTTTCAAAAATTCCGTATCTTTTTTTTCAATTTCAATTCGCGCTTTATTTGAAAGGCGGAACTCAAATTCGGATCCGCCTGCATCACAAAATTTAACAGTCATTATGCAGCGTCCTCCTCTACAATTACGTGAATTGTTGTAACCCACGATGCACAGCCTTCTTTAGCTGCTTTTAAACTAATGACAGCTGATCCGGCCGCGACACCTGTAACCATCAATTTCTTTCCTGTTACAGTTGCGCTTGCACAACCAGATGCATCGCTCTCGGCCGTAACCGTGGCATCGGCAGGATCCGTTTCGATTGTAACCTCATACTTTTCGCTTTTTTTAAGTACCAGCGTTGGTTCAATCGGTGACGCAAACTTTGCGGTTTGCTGCAACAGATCAAAGCAATCGTCGATAAAACCAAGATCCTCCGAAGGAATGATCTTCATCGTTCCTTTAAGAGGATCGCCCGACGTTGCATCGCTCTGAGCGATAGACACCGTTCCGTTATAACGATAACCGGTATAATCAGGATTAACTACAAGAAACTCGGTCGTCTTTCCTTTGAGTTCTTGTAAGCGCCGAATTGAATCGCGATGCACAAAAAATTCTGATTCTTTTTCGTCAAGAGATGCTTTGCCTTCGATCTTTCCGATGAACGGTACGGTTGTTACGTCAATATCAATGGATCCGGCAGCTGCAGAGGCAACTGGAACGGTTTCCAAAGGTAAGACGATGGAGAATTTCCCAGTCGCGTTCTTAGAATACAAAGCGCAACCAATGCCACTTTTTGCGCGATTCTCGGGGAATTGTTCATAAAACTTCATATTAACTTCCTCCTTCAATAAAGACGACCTCGATAGTCGTCTTGTTTTGCGTTAAATCTCATTGTGATTCGATAGAGGTCTTTATCAATGTTTGGCGTAGGCCGACAGCTTATTCTATGCAATCCCGCTGCAATCATAAATTTATCGGTCTCATCAGCCAACGACCAAGCGACCATGACATTTTCAATACTAACCCCATCCAATTCAATGTCAGGTGCGTAGATGTTTACTTCGTAATCAGATTTTGAATAAGTCACGCTTCGATCTGTCGAAATTGTATCCAGCGAATTGTCGATCATTTCCAAAGTGATTAAAGGATAATTAGAACCATTTGCTTTCTTCAGAACAACCGGCTGATATTGTGTCGATTCCATTAACCGTTTGTACGCAATAAAAATGTCTTCATGCACTTGTGTATTCATATCCCCAAAGCATCCATCCTTTCCTTCATTACATTGAAATAAATTTGTTTATAGATAGCAAGATAATCGTTGACCGCATTGTAAAGAAACCTGTGAGCAGGCATACCCGCAGTGAAATGTAGCTTTCCGGCTTTATCAAGATAGTACCACCCTTCTTCTCCGTGTCCGTTCGTGTCATATTGCCATCCATCTGATCCTGCGTTGGGATGGGGATCGCTGGCACCGACAATACCAGTTCCGTATTCAACAAAGGCAGAATAACCGCAATGGGAAATTAGAGTTGCCAGCGTCTTTCCCTCATAAATCACTTTGTCAGGACCAAATTCATTGAGAAGGGTTCCAGTCACTTGATAAATACCATTTCCTGTTGTTTCCTCAATGTTTTTTTGAATTCGTTCGCAAATAAATTCCATAGAGCGATGAAGGAATATATCATTGATATTACCAAGTTCCTTCTTCAAAGCGATTAACTTTTCTTTCGCTTTTGCCGTTGAATCGGGAGAAAGATTAAACTCGATCTTTGCCAGCTGCATTTTTTTGATTTACAACATTTTCTTTAAGCAGATCCCAATCACCGGTCCCCAAAAAGTCTTTGACGAACTTTTCGTCTACACTTTTAACTACATTGTTCTTTTTATTCCGGATTTTAACTTCACGCATTTTGTCACCTTCTTTTCTAAATAAACGACAGCTTTCAAATTACCTGGACGAACTCCTACAACCTTGTAATCGGCATCTGCTGGTGGAGTATCATAAACCCAAGCATCATCCCCTTCGGCTATATCAGAAATCAGGTGATAATCGACAACAGTTTTCAGCATTCTGAACACACGATCACCATACTCTTTGATCTCTAGTTCGCCAGATACTGGGGATAAGCTTAATCTGTATGCATCAGGACTTCTATACGTCTTTCTTTCAATACCCGTTGAGGTATCGGTACTCATAACATGCGAAATAAAAACAGATTTATTGCGAATGATCGTCACTTCGGGACACCCACTTTCGGCGTGAGTTCTCTAATTAGTCCACTTGAGAGCTGTGTTCGGTCAAAGCTGACCGTGTAGTTATTTTCTGAATATGCAAGCACAGATGACATGCCGCTGCGCTCAATAAATTCAATAGCCGCACGATAAACCCAATTTTTATACTTTGGCATTAAATTGGATATATCATCTTTTTTAAGCTCTGAAAGAACAAATAACGCAGCTTCGATGGCATCCTCAATATCCAGTAAATCTATATAAGGGTATTTTTCAGACAATCTCGCGATCAGCTCATTTTTCACACTTTACTCCTTTCTTTTTCTCCGCTTTTTTTCAACAGGATCTGAAGGTGGTTCATCCTCAGGCTGCTGTCCGTCTTCGGATTGCTGTCCGTCCTCATCGAGCGTATTTTGTACTTGAATGATATAAGGATTGAAGCCAACGCTGGATATACTTTTGTTTGATTTCTTGACAACCTTTTTATTGACTTCGTCCCAAGCGTCAATTTTTTTGATGCCAAGTCGCATACGCATTTCCTCTTCCGTATAGATACACCCAATCGTTGTTTTAACTGGTAAAGGGTTATCTTTCAGAATGAAGACTTTGAATGCATCAATTTGGATTGGATATGCCCTTTCGCCGTCATAGCAAAAGGGCATTCCATTGATAAGAATAAACATATTAACCGTTAGTATACAGGAAAGCCAACGGGACGTTTTTGTGATTGAAAACCAGCTTCCAGTTATTCGGATTCTTTAACTCCGCATCTGTCGGAGATTCTTTTTCGATATTATCTGGAATAATAGATAAACCGTTTGGATGTAAGACTCTGCCCTGCTTTGTGTACAGCATTTCAACGCCGCCTGAAGTTTCCGGGTCATAGTCAACATAATACGGCATATCCAGTTCTCGTGGGCAAGTTAAGAAAGTTCCTTCACCGGCCATGATTGTCTTGTATTTTGGATAGCCTGCGACTGATGTGTCCACTGTTCCGCGATCATCAACGACGATGATCTTGCCGTTGTAAGTCGGAAGATCAACGGTATCAACAATTGCTCCTGGAATTGTGTACTTGCTAAAGTTAATCAGCTTCAGAATGGATAGACGTGTATAAACGGTCGAATGCATGATAACTAAACGGAAACGGTCCGCCATATCGCCAAGAGCCTTCTGGCCTAATTCAATCAGCGTTGTTTCACCGATTTTATTAGATTCTTCAATTGTTCCCTCTGTTTTTGCAAGATTGGTTTTATGTGTCTCCAGACCAGCTACTCCCTCAACGCCTTCCATAATTGCCATTAAGACATGCTGCCAAGTTTGCTGATAGTAATCTCCAACCTTACGACCAATATCGCCAATCGGATCTGCCCCGGTCAGCTCATGTGTGAAATCCTTAGCTTTCCACGCCTTCATTCTCAAGGTGGACATAAAAGTTTGCTTCTTGCCCAATGTTTCAATCGGCGTGTTATCTGTCATGCCGTCGTAGTTTAGCGCTTCGTTTCCTTCTTCTTCGTAGTCCATAGGAACATATAAAGGCATAGTTCCGACGTTGCCGCTTGTTCCGATCAAAGATCGAATTGTATTATCTTCCCGAATAATGCCGGAAGCGATAATTGCTGTTTTTAAATAAGACGGTTCCGATACATAACCGGAAAACACTTCCGGATCGAATGGAAATCCGCCAAAAGTACCTGTTCTTGGCATAGATTATTTTCCTCCTGTAAATTTCTTGTATACGTCTGGATGTTTTTCTTTCAATTCCAGACGCTGCTGATAATTCATTTTTGCAAAATCTTTCGCTGTGATTTTGTCTACCTCAAGTCCACCCTCTCCGGCCGGTGTAGGCGGTCTTTTAACACTTTCCAATTTCAGTGCCGCGATCTCATCGTCTTTCGCCTTTAACCGAGCCGCAATGACGGCGCCAAACCCTGATACAATTCCTTCAACGTCCACATCAGCAACCGAATCCCTCAAGCTCTCGATTTCATCAACTGAGAATCCGTTTTTAAGCAGCGCATTCTCCAATTTCAAAGCACGGGTTGCTTTCTCTGCTTCTTCTCGTTCGTCTCTTTGGCGAGCGGTTTCATCAAGGTTCGCTCTATACTTCTTTTTGATTTCAGCGAGTTCTTTCGCTGTTTTGTCAAAAGCTGACTTTGGCACTGTGGGTTCTACCGGTGGTTCTTGATCGCCAGGTTCATTTGGATCCGATCCACCATCAGGTTTAGGTGCAGGATCTGCTGGTTCTGCAAATTGCTGGATGTTGAGTTTGATTTTCGATCCTCTTTGGATCATTTCCTGTAAAGACATAATTCCTCCTGCGTTTTAAAGACTTCTCTGTCTCTTTAATTTGCGTTTTAAAGACTTCTCTGTCCCTTGCGTTTTATTGTCTTCTCTGACATATAAAAAATCGGACTACTCTTCTTCACCCGATTTCTTAACTTTATCGTTTTCTTCTCCAGTTTCTTGTTCTTTCTGCTTATCAGCAAGCTCAATGGCTTCCTGTTTCGATTTTTCGATTTGATCTTCCCATTGCTGACAAACCTCATGAATGCCAGACACAAGACCAATCGCATTTAATGCAGCCTCTTTCGGGAAATTCATCGCAATCAAATTGGACAACGACTGTGTTTTTACCAACAAGTTATCGCTGTTTGTTCGGTTGAACGAAATCTTAATATCTTCTGGGTAAATTTCGTTGATCGGGCAAGCCGGATCCATCTTACAAATAGCAAGCATAACGTCGAGATCCTGATTGATACCTTTGATGATTGACTTTTCGTCTTGCTTTGCAACGATGTCCGCTCGGGTCCATCCTCCGCCAAGCAATCGCGCCTGGCCTGTATCACCACCGGAAGTAAATGTCCCGGAAGCGCGCGGGACGCCTACGATGTCATAGGCAACCGTAATAAGAGCCTCATATTTCGCGAGGACGTCTGCTTGATTAAGGGCGTTAACCAAATATTTAACGTCCGCAGGGCGTGACGGATCGTTTGAATTCACTTCCAAAGCACCCGCTTCTAATAAATCTTTTAATCGCTTAATATCCACTTCTTGGTTATAAAACACCAAGAGCGAATTAACAAAATCTACGATATTATCAACACTGTTTGAAGATATTAGGTTAACTCCATTGAGAATAGTTTCTACAACTTCGATGATCCCCAATTGGGATTTATTCAGATCATATTCGACGATCGGGCACACTCCAATAGTATTTTTTCCTTCACTTTTTAATTGAGCGATCCCCATAGGCGTGTAATCATATTCCAAAATTAGATCGTCCGTATAAATAGTAAGCGTATACTTTCGATCGTTAATATCGGAAGACGGTTGCTTTGATATCACACCGCCAAACAATTTGTCATGACCAATTGCCGTAGAGTAGACCACAAAAGATTCCTCGAATTCCAAGTTTTCAGTGCGAAATGGGACCTTAACTTTCTTTCTGTTATACTTCTTTTCATGTTCTTTTAGCGGCAGTGTGATTCTTCGGGCTGTGCCGGCAGTGTAAAGGCATTCTGCCAGATCAATGTTTTTAGAATCGTAGTCACAAGCTCGGAGAATCTTTGAAAACTCAGACAATTCTTGGGGACAGTCACTTTCCGATTCCATCGACAGTTTTACGCCATCGCCATACTGATATCCCTTTTTAAATTCAACCATTGAAAAGGCGTGGTTTTCAACAATGATTGTATTTCCTTTGTTTGCCTCATCATATAAACGTTGCTTCTTGAGAATCTCCTGGTCGCCTCTGTAAATTCCGTGAAGATGCCGATATTCAGTCACATTTTCCTGATGACACGCCATGATATGATTGATATATCGTCCTATATTTTCTGGTGTTAGATTGTTCTTTTCCAATGGGATAACAATCCTTTTTCGGCCGAAGTGAAACCTTGAGCCTAAAGCGTCAATCTTGCTCTGAATTTCTTCCTGCGTGGGATCTGTTATTTCCTCTGGTGGAATATCTTGAGATGGATCCTGAGGACTTGGGGATGGATTTATTTCTTCTGTCATAATTCAGTCCTTTCTAAATACCAAGCTTCCGCCGATTAATTGACTTAGGCTTAGACATTTTCAATAAGTTATCGATAAACTGCTGAATAAACAACACTATAGAATCGATCGCGTCATCGAATTTATTCGGATAATCAAAGCTATATGACGTTATTGAAGCCATAGCTTTTCCCATATCTGTGCTTTCTGGGTATAACCCCTTTTTTGGATAGACGATCGAATTTCTGACGGATCCCTGATGATTGCTGATGCGCGACTCTTTGTTTTCTGTTGAATACTTTTCGATAATCGTGCATTTGTAATAGCGCCGTTTCCTCAAACGTTCATCTAAGACCTCTTTCAAGCTTGTGTCAGTATTGTTTTCGATTACAATCTGTAAAACATTATTGCTGATGATTTTCTCAACGATATCGTCATATAGTTCTTTCATTGACTTTTTCTTGTAAAGAAAATCAACAAGGTAATATCGATCATCACCTTTATATCTGTTAAAAATCGGCATAGAAACATAGTTTTTTCCGCGGCGCGCCGGGTCCAGTGAAGCATACACAGTTTCCAGTTCAAGCTTCGGCAATCGCTCATATTGTTGAAGAGCTGACCATGTGAATCCCAACCCTTCCGGCGCAATTGGATTCTGCTGATAAACGGCCGCCCATAGATAATCGCTCATTTCCCTTTGCTTTTTCATCAATTTTTTTGTTGAAAAGCGCAAAGGACAGGTTGATTCGCCGTTTTCGTTCAAAGCAGGAATACTGATAAATGCCATTTCGTCAGATGCAATCGTAAACTTCCGGTTATCATCTTCCACCATCTGGCAATCATCAGAATTGACTTCACGATCATAAACCACATTCAACAGGTCTGTGTGAGCCCACATGGTTCCCAAAAGACATATCTTCTGCGAATCGTCATCGGCACGAGATGTCCAATCCGAATCAAAACGATTTACCAGTTGTGCATGAAGCGTAGTGTTGCTGGATTCAATTTCACCTTTAAGTAAGTCGTCAATAATCAGATATTTAGCTCGTTTTCCGGTTGATTGTCCGTCGCGAGTGACCGCGAAAAATTGATTCTCGTCTTCGCAATCACACATGACAAAGGAATAATTGTCATCATTTTTAAATCGAGGCTTGCCAGCGTACCGAGGAAAAATTTCTTCAAACGCTTTTGATTGAATAATAGCTTTCGTCTGCCGGGTTGTCGTTTTAACGAGGTCATCCGAGTACGTAATTCTCAAGATTGTTGCGTTGGGATCGTTACCGACAATACTGGCAACCAAAAGATTGCCGAAATACGATTTTCCAAGCCCAGGCATACATGAAGCGCGAAGCATCAAGAATTGTTCTTCGTTGACAAACTTCGATCCATAAAAAAACACTGGCTCCATTGTTTCCAGTGTCTTATCCCAGATTTTTTTTGTTTTCTGCGCTTCCACGTATAAGGCCATATTTGCCATGATTCTTCGTGCTGACATTGCGAACAAATGCCTGTATAGATCAAATAATTTATTCGCAATCAGGACATCCCGGCATCTATCGATCGCTTCTTGAACTTTTTTCAGAACGTTATCGTTGATTTCGTAGCAAATATTAACTTGCCCCTGTACATCAGATTCTTCATAAAGCTGATACAACGCCATGTAGAGGTTTGTTGTCACTTTATACATCATCGGAGAATCCCGAACTTTCACTTGCTTAAACAATTTCATATATGCCTGAGCTGCTTCTTTATAGTTCACGGTGACTAACCACCCCCTTTCTAAATTAAATAATCAGAACGTTACTAAGCAGTCCTCCACTATCACGCCATCGTCCAAAATTTCAGGTATGGACCGATCTTGTTCTTTAATCGTAATCGTCGCGATAAAAATTCTTGTTCGCCCGATAAAGATGCTCTGAATCGAAACGATCTGGTCTACCGTGACATATTCGCCAATCGTAAGATCCGCATTCGTATAAATGTTCAGATACAGAAATCCCGTTCGCCTTGAAGATTTCTTTGTTGTAGAAGCTGCGTACAGATTAATGTCCAATGCTTGACACATAACTCTCCGGCCGTGCTTGTCTTCCACAATTGCTATGGGTACAGACTTCGTGGGATCATCCCTATACGTTTTCCACGGATATAATTTAATTTTTGTTCCTGATTTAATCATTTCTTGTCCCTCGTTCTATTGATTTCTGTATTTCCTTTAATGTCTTTCCCAGTTCATGGATTTCTTTAATCAGCTGGGAAATTTGTTTTTCTAATGCCGTCATTGAATGACTCCTTTCAAAATGTTTATGTGTGGTGAAATGGGGTAACTAGACCCCCGGGCGTCGATTGGACAATAGGGAAGGGGCACGTCATATGAAAAAGCCTTTAAATAAGGCTTATTTGACTATCTGAAGTGTGCAATAAACGAACGTTTAATGAACACGATCATTGATCGACCCATGAAACACCATGAGGAAATGGCGCATCCTATGCCATACCTTACGCATATTTAAGTTTAAACTTTTAAATTAATGAAGCCTTATTAACTGTCGTTACATCCCTTATCATAATCACTCTCATAACGCCTCACAGCATCACATGAGCTCATATTAGCGTAATCATGTACGAATACATAACGCCTATATAAACGATGCCTACAAGCACGTAGGAACTCATGAAAAAGCGTCTATCATAATAATAAATATAAAATCTTTATTATTTATATTTCTTTAATATACAATACATAATTTTATATACTAAATAGAATATAAGTTTAAAGTATTATTATATATATACATATCTAGCAGCACGGACAACAAGAAGGCCTCACAAGCTCCAAGAAGCAGCCCAGACGCGACAGGCACACTAAACAGAAGCCCGATCCCTGATCGGAAAGGAAACGCGCCTTATATTGGCTCAGACAGCGTTATAGACCGCCTACATCCAAGATATTCAGTACATCAAGCAATAAGAGAAAACGTTAAACGCTGTACAGCCTATTTAAAAGCCTTTACAGCAACAAACGAAGAAAACAAGTAAACTATAGCCACAACGCGCAAACGTCGCCAGAACAGCCATTTACACAAGTCAGAGGGGCTAGATATGTAAATTAGTTAATAATCATAAACAGATCTAATAAATATAAAGCATAATCGACAATCGGTGAGAGCGTAAAAAAAGACAGCCCGTTATAAGCTGCCTTTATTTATTGAGCCCAACCAGCGCCGCCAGAAACCAGAAGCAGAACCAGATCGGGAAGAAGATGACCATCAGAACACCCTTTATAAGCTTTCCCATGGCTTCACCTCCTCTCTTACTGTACCATGTTTATCTTCTCCCTTCATTAAGTTCTTAGCGATCTTCGCCACATCTTCGGCCATTTTCCTAATTTCAGGATCATCTATACTGCTCTTCCAAGCTCCATAAGAACTTAGATCTTCCGACATTTCCCAGAGCGCGACGCCTGCCGACGTTTTGTCATCGCACCAGAATAAACCGTCTTTTTTTATCAACTTAAAAATTGATGGGCTGTGATAGCGTTTATACTCCGAATCAGAAACAAATAAATCAGTCCACATATTACAATCGGATACATCAATCATAATAACAGCGTGACCATCCCAACCGTTATAGTCCGCTATTGCTTTATAGATGCCTGGAAAGGCTTGCTCTATTTAAATATACCATCGAAAATCCTAAATATCAAGAATTTCCTAACTATTAAATAAGAAAGAGGTGATATTTTGTACAACAAGTTTGCTCAACTTCACGCTCTTTCTTATTCATCAATTTATCTCTATCCTTAAAAAGTGGCACTATTATATTGCGTTTGTGAGATTACGCCATCACGGCATAAACCATCAATAAAGCAAGACCATTCAAGCTGTACTTTGCAATAATCGTTTTTTCTGGCGGCTTTATATGCCGCCATCGTTCCATAAAATTCTAAAACAAATAATCGTTTTATCTCTGCCTGTTTCACTTTATAAGCTCCCTTCTTCAATAAGCTTATAAATAATTTTTTCGTCTTCTTCCGGAATGGGAAAATATTTCCATTCGCTTCCGTATGTGTAGCCACACACCGGGCAAGCTTTAGCAAGAATCCCGTCCGGGTGTTCGCTCTCATGTAACCAGCCTAAAGACTTTGTTTCTGTGTGCCCTTTGTCGCCGGCGTAAAGCGGTTTTTTCGGCTCGTAATATTTCGCCAATTCCGCGGGCAGCATTTCCGTCCATGTAGTCAACGAATATTCGAGGTTAGCGAAAAATTTTTGATCAATTGTCGGATTGAATGTTTCCCCAAGCTTCAACGCAACAAGGGCGGCTTTTTCGGCGTCTCTTTGTTCTTTCATGGCTTCTTGCGTCATTCTCCAATGATATAAAGTAACCTTCTTTCCCGCCAGCTTATGCCATCCCGCGGCGTGTTGATGCTCACATTCTGGGTGCATATCGTTAAGATGATACGCTTTCCAGAGTCTGAAGATTTCGGAGAAAACCGGATTTTGGATATATGGGGCGATGCTGTCAAGGCATTGACCCCCGGCAACAACGTCGGAATGCCGAGCATTCCAAACCAATGCAGAGACGGAAAAACGCTTTTTGTCTCCGTTCTGCTTATATTCCATTTCCACGGTTACCCGGTTAAGCGCCTTTCCTCGTCCTTCGTAATCGATGCAACCAAAATCAAACTTTCTTTTCATCGCTTTGATGATCGCAAATTCCGTGTGATGGGTTTCCGCATCGGATTTCGTGAAAATGTCCGTGCCGTTGTCGTTAGTGAAGTAAAGGCTGAATCCTGCCGATCTGGCCGCTTCCTCAGATGGGAAGGTTACCGCCTCGAATGTGCCGCGCGGTGTTCTGATTGTTCTTGTTGTCATGATTTTTTCTCCTTTCCACAGGGGTTGTCCCCGTGCTATAATTGGGTCGGCTGGTTTTCCTTGTCATGATTTCCAGCCGTTGCCGTAAGCGGTGCGACGCTTGCGGCTTTTTTGATGCTGTTGTATAATTGGTGTACACGGGGTAACCCGTTGTGGTGCGCTTAACCCGGGCAGGGGTTAAGCTTTTTTAATTTTGCTTAACCTTAGACGGAGCGACAACCATATAATCAAAATCACCTTAACCATACGTCCCGCCTTTCTAGCGATCTTCCGCACGGTCTTCGACTGGGGCGGTTTTTTGTTGGGCCGCCCCGTGTACATCTAAAGGATATCTCTATCCTCCGATATTGTCAATTACTTTTTGAACATTTTTTCGCATCTTTATATTAAAGAAATCCCCTTAAAAAAGTGTTTTATCGCGTTTTTTCAACGATAGTCTAATGATTTTATCAAAGAAAAATTTCCAATATTTATTGAACATTTTCGTCATTATAAAAGGGGATGTGTCATAAGTAAACTGTTGCAGGCTTTTGGGATGTGTCATATCAAAACTGTTTCTAAGTTTTCAAAAAAAAGCGTGACCTCAAGAGATCACGTTGCTATAATATAAGAATTTTATTATCAATTTATACGATCAATCACATATGGAAGAAACATGAATACTACTATAGCACATAAAACTACAGGCATTAGATCATAGCCTTCATAGCACACCACAAGCGAAATAATAAACATTAAAAATAATAAAGCTATTGAACAATAAAAAATTTTATCCATGACAGGGTGTTTTGCCGAATCCTTAACAATTACCATAACGAATCTTAAAAACAAATATGTAGCTGCAACCATAGCCATACCAAGCATCGATCCTAATACCATGACTTTACCTAAATCAACACCATCACCGATCTCTTTGAATAAAGTTGACATGGTACTTATACCGCCGAACATTACAAATGAAATTGCAGTAAAAATGGCAACAATTGATATCAGTTGATTAAGTATATCTTTTTTCACTTCTCCAACTTCTGCTTCAGCTTTTTTAGCAACACCTTCAAATCGTTCTTCGGTTGCTTTTATAGCTGCTTTGATTAATGGATCCGATCTTTTTTTAAAAGCTTCATCCGACATTTCAAAACTAGTTTTCTGGCTCATCGCTAAGTTGATATGATCAGTAAGTTTAATAATCACTTTTATGATATTAGCCCGCTTTTCTTCATCAAAATTACAGAATATATATTCGCTTTGCAGGACTTTATCAAGATTTGTTAGTAACGTACCCATTTCCACAGTTTTCTTTGCATACACCCTATTAGTAACAACAGAATATAAAATTCTATCATGATTTTCTATATACGACTTCAATCTGGAAACAAAACTAGATGGATCAAATTCATCGCTACTCACATCTAAAATTGCCAACACATCATTCATTGCCTCTTCTTTTTCGGAATATTTTGTAATTCTGTTATCGTCCAAATCATTTCCGTCAAGTAAATTTTGCAAAACTCTATTTAATTTTTCTACATCGATATCCATAATTAATTACCCGATCCATATTGATTCTGAAAATATTTTTTAATGCTTTCATTAGTTATTTTTATACTTTTTTGATCAGGCTCATACACGTCAGCCCAAGGCGCTTGTGCGTGAGTCATACTAACCAATTTAGTAGACGAATAATTTTTAAACATTTTTACTACTAACTCAACCAATAACTTAGTATTAGAATCTAATACCGATTCGTCGAATGTCTTAACTATGTTATGAGGATCAGTAAAGTCATAATATGTCTCAACCTTAGGTATGCTATTAGAACCAAACACCTTAAATTCATGATAGACCTCAGGCATAACCGGGCCGAAGCTCCAAGCCTCAAATTCGCTTGTAAAACACGCTTCACCGAACGCCGCAAAAGATACCCCTTGCACAAAGTAAAGTAGTTTTTGCAGTTTTAGATTAGAAACCGGTATGTTGCTATCATTACAATAATTAATTATATATCTAGCAACATCTTTGACTTCCGCTTTGCTTTTATCCATATATATCACTCCATATATAGTATATCATCTTAACGCTGAGTTGCGTGTTAAGATGATTACAATCACTCAATTTTCACCACTAATAGAGGAAGCCTTTCAGCTTCCTTTGGTTTCTTTTCTCCGGTCTTTCTTAATTTCCAAGCCTGCCTCTTTGATCGCGCTGTAAACCGTTCCTCTCGCAACGTCCATCTGTTTTGAGATATCCACAATAGACATACCAGAAGAATAAAGCTTGCAAATTTTCTTTCTACGCTTTTCATCTACCGGCCGGCCAAGCGTTTTTCCAGCCGATTTCTTCGCCGCCAACGCTTCTTTGGTTCGTTGCGAGATTTTTTCTCTTTCTCTCTCGGCGAGATAACACATCAGTTCAAATATTACCGATCGCATAAACCGCATATCGAGAGTGGCGCCATTTTTATACATGGAATTCATCATGGGCATATCAATGATAATAACATTGATATCGTGTTTATCCATCCACGCCCATTCTTCCTTGATTCCGTCCCAATCACGTCCGAGGCGGTCGATCTCTTTAATAACAACATAATCGCCAGGCTGCAGGATTTCTTTCATTTTCTGATAAGCGTCACGGGCGAATGTTTTGCCTGTGACTGTATCGCTAAACACTTTTTCATAAGCAATCCCATTTGCACCGGACCATTGCTTTAACGCTTCGTCCTGTCTGTCAAACCCTTGCTTCCCGGTCGATACTCGTTCATATCCGTAATATGCCATAATGACACCCACCTTCCCTATCTAAATGATATCATAAATGTTCATTAAGTCAACGCATTTATTGAACGTTTATATTTTTTAGAATGGGATGTGTCATATCAAAACTGTTTCAGGATTTTTTACCGCATAAAGCCTGCGGCAAAAGATTTTTAAGCTCTCTTTCCAGTTGGTCAGCCGGTTTGAATCGTGCTTTGAACCGGTTGTCCTCGTTGGCTTCTTTTTGAGTCACAAGGCTATGTCCATTGTTGCCAGAAACCTGCGTCCGGAACTTTGTTAAGTTGGCTTTGGTCACACCACCTTGACCGGCAGACAGCTGCGAATCGATCAGATAATCCTCAACCATCTGCATCACCGCCCGGATATCATCAGCGTCACTATTGAGATTTTGGTTATAAACTTCCGCCGTCCAACCCATGAACTGGCAGAAATTTTCTTTGGTTGGAACGAAATTGATCTCTTTATTAAGCATATACATGATCTCTTGATACTTCTTCAAACAAAAATCAATTTCTTCCGGATTGGTGAAAGATCTGTCAGCCATCTCGGACAGGTTGTTATCTTTATTGAAAATGTAAGCTACGATCGGATAAATATTAACACCGTCATCGTTTGCAAATCGCGCCTTCATTTTTTCACTGTCTAGAATATCGCGATTCAGATCACTGATGATCCGATTGTATTTCTTCGTTATCCATTCCAACAGATTCATTAAGCAAGGCCCTCGTTCCTTCTTCAACAACTTCTAAAATTTTTGAAAATTGTTTAGTGAAAAATTCTACACAGTCTTCAGTGTGAAAATTACATACTTCCGATGGCAATCCGCTTTCGTACAAGAATGCATGAATGATTTCGTGCTTTATTATAAAATTAGACTCTATAACATTTAGTGACAAATCCTCACCGATAGGTTTCGTCCAAATAACAATCCGTTTTAACAAATAATTAACATATCCACTAAGTCCGTTGTTTTTCATGTACTCATCCTGTTTGTCTATGAGAACGAAGCTGTACTCAGTTCCCAATATATTCAACTTTCTATTCATAATCATCTACCCCTTTGAATTCTTCGCCGCCAAGTTTGTCAGCGGGTTCTCGACGGGATCCAGAAACAAATCGAATACTATCAGCCACAAGCATAATCCCTCGTTTGCGATCCAAGTCAACATGCCCCTGAACCTCGCAGAAATCGCCTTTAACCGCATACTCAAACGCATTATCTGCTACTTTACCGTAACAGTTAAACTGGATCAGAACGTGCGTGTTACGATTTTCAACGCCTAAATATCTTTTTGGCACCGCAAGTTTAAGGAATGCATAACTGTCTCCTTTTGCGGTTTTGCTATAGATGAGATCCGATCCGATCTTACCGCTACAAATGACGGTGTTGATCATGGTTCTTAATACCCTTGCTTCTGGCGCTGATGATTGATACCGTTTTTAACCAAATATTGCTCATAGATTTCATCTTGCGTGAATCCGAGCACATCTGCCAGCAGCTTTGCACTACCAACCGCTTTGTCAATGTAGCCCTCACTGACGTTCCAGACTAACGACGCTAAAACTTTGCTGATCAGAATTGTTTTATCCTCTTTCTCAGCTCGAGTTTGGTATTCCTGAGCGTCATTTAAACATTCCAAGTATCTTGGCACACTCATCTTATATTCGTTGCACAAGCTCAAAAGAAAGTGGTATACATCCACATATTCTTTTAACGCTTTTTCTCGGTCATCAATCGCTGTAGACTTCCAATGTTTGAACTTCGTCGGAAGTTCGTTCATCATTTCGCCGATCTCGACAATCAGCGCGATCTTAATATTCTCATAAGGGTATTTCTTAATCCCTTGTTTATTCAGAATTTCTTTGTCCAATTCACGTTGCATATGCAACATCGTGCGGATCTGGTTACGTAATGTATTCTTATTTTCTTCCATGATTTTTCTCTCTTTCTTTTTATTTATAGAACTAATTCCGAATGGCTTTAAATTTAAACCCGGCAGCCAGGGAGATAACTGCCGGGAAAAAATAAAAGCGCCCCGAAATCAGGAACGCTTGTATCGCACCCGATTCGCTTAGAATTCTCGGGAGCTTATTTTTTTGAGGTTTAACAGATTCTGCTCAATCCGCTTATTCCCCGCTCGGCGTTGTCACCATCTAAGCAGAGACGTGACGTCAACCGCCCGCGCTGTTACGAGCTTACGCCGCATTTTAGTCGGCACCGGTAATATACCCTGTTGCATCTTACGCGCACATAGTAACACGTTTTTTAGTGGGACGTGTCCCAAGTTTTTAAAATCAGCTGGTTTATTCTATAACCAACGTTAGATTTACTGCGCGGGAGCAGATATCCAATCTCCCTATATGATTTTTCTTTCACATAAACTTGTTTTATCAATTCACGGTCCTCGGGATCCAGACCAGCCATAAAATCATCCAATCCAAGATAACTGCGTTCCTGCGTCACTTCTTCAATTAGATATTCTAAACTGGTGTATTCAATAATTAGTTGTTGTTCCGCAGGGTGTTTGGGATCCGGACTGCCTACACGGCAGCTTCGGGCTGCAGCTTTGGGAAAATCGCTGTGCCATCTTAATTCATCATGAATTTCAAAAAATCGTCTTTGCAGTTTTTCAATTTCTCTGGTGTAGCTCCCATACAACCAGAGTTTCTTTTTGAACCTTTGCTTATATTCCGATTCTGTGATCCCTACCATTTCCTTATACCTCCCTGTGTGTTAAAATAAATTTGTCGATTACACACGGGAGCCAGAAATGGCTCTTTTTTGTCAGCTTTATTTAAAGCATCAAAATTTCAATTTATCTTTAATGCAACGACTGCCATTACCAACTCCAGCAAACACCAAATTATGGTCATCGATGTATTCGTCAGCAAAAATTTTGCGGGGATTGTTTTTATAAAAGTCCTTCATACACTGCACATTGTCATTAATGGCATCAAACTCAATTCCTTGCTTCAGGCACCAATCGACAGCCTCTTGCAGCCGAACGCCCTCACGCATCGTATTAAGGATGATCTGATCACCAGCGTCCTTGCATTGCTTGGCGTACTCAACGATCGGATAGATTGGCCGGATAATCTCCGGCCATTCCGTTACAGCAAGTGTTCCGTCAAAGTCAAATGATACTATTTTACTCATGCCTATCTCCTCTCTACGGCTTGCAGCTTGCGTCTGAGCCTCGCCAGATGATTTGCGTGGCCAGGATGGCCGCCTGGAGCTCAGAGGTGGTCACAGAAGCCATGCCCACACAAGCACGCCAATGATTATAAGCATCACAATCGTGATCCAAACTTTAAAAGACGTGCGACCCAAATCCAAATTATTCGTTTCATACGTAGACCACATCAAAAAAATAATCACGGTTAATACTACGCTAATATATCTTATTGCACATTTAATGATATCAATACCATTCATCACAGATCACCTCCCATCCGATCGATCAACAGAACGGCCGCCACAAAGGCAACGGCGAGTAGCGCGGGGATCATTGATCATCGCCCCAATCCAGCGCCTGACCGCAATGGCGACAATACAAATCTCCATCAAACGGATGTACTCTTCCTCCACATTTTGCGCAGCGATATATCATCACCGTTATTGGATGATCGTCTATAAATTCAGAGGTTGCCGTTTCTTCGTTGGGCTTCATGGGCGTTGCCTTTTTAACCAATTCATCCAGCGTTTCGCAATATTCTAAATTTTCATTTCTGTGTTCCTTCCTAAAATGCACCGGCTCTTCGTACAGAAAAGTCGATGTTATGCTGTTCATTGCTTCTTGATATTTGTTCATTCCTCTCTATCTCCTTTTTTTATCAGCTCTCTTATTTCCGAGATTTGTTCAACATACCATTTAGCAACAGGGAAGGATGTCACCATCAAATCAAATACTTCCATTAATTCTTCTGATTTCATTTCATACCCACACTTTATAATTCCGCTAATCGAATCTTCATAATATTCTTTCGTGATGGTAAGTTTATCAATCAATGTTTGAAAATCGTTGGTAAATGATAACTCATCGTTTTGCAGCAAATTGATTAACAGTTCGATTTCTTCTTTAGTCAGATTCATTGTCTTCCTCCATTAGATTCATTTTCATTTTTTCTATTTTCTCATTTGATTTCGTATGAATTTTATGCGGCTTATACGGTCGTGGATTTTCAAAAAGCGCGTCATCTTCTAAAAATTCAAAACTTTTACAGTGGTTTACTCTCTTCGCAGATTCGTATCCAATTACTTTTTCTTTTTTCCAGCAATATAAAACATTGCTAAGAAAACAGTGTGCGCAATATCTGCAATATTGTTTCATTCTTTCTCTAACCCTCACTTCTATTATTTATCTGGTGATATAAGCAAATATTCACTCCAGCTTAAGCTTCTATAAATACCACTGTACAAATATCTTCTTGAGAACCGCAACTGCTCTTTATTCGGAATTATTCCGAGCGTTTCATTTCTTTCTGGCATACCATACAGATTGATATTTTTATATTTTTTTAGGCATTCAACTCGAAATGCAGCGTCTTCCACGTCTTCCCTAACAAGCACATAGATAAATATTTTATGAGGCTTAACACCTCTGTCTTGCAATAAATCTATGGCATGACACACGGGTTCAATCTGTGATTTTTGATCGCAGCTGAAACGAATATATTTAATCCATTTTAATCTTGCTAAGATATCTGCGATTTCAGGTGTAACAAGCCGAGCATCCATACCTTGATTGAGATCAATGCGATATTTCGTATCTATCAATTCTTTCAGTTGATTTATTCCATACTCGCTGGCCAGAATGTTGTTGTCCATAAGTACAAGCTTATTAGTATCATTTCTTACAACTTCTTCCCACTTCCTATAAGAACGTAGCTTTCCTTCTTTTTTGGGAACATAACACCACGGACATTGATTAGGACAGCCTCTTGTTAAAAAACCAATTGCATAATCGTATCCAGGATAAATCGAATAATCTGGAAACATTGCGTCTACATCATCCGGTAAAGTCTTAGACAAATTGCCATATCCAGTTCCGCCCTTTATCGTGTTTTCCGGAAGATATGGATTTCCCGAAGTGAAATCAAACACTTTGCTCGAATATACTCTGTCATACTCATCTAATGGATTCCACCATTCCACCAGATCTCCCTGTTGCTTGTGCCATGCTGAAATCTTCATGAGTGCTAAATTTGGATATTTGTTAAGTTTTTTTAGATGATCTGCATCTGCATCATGCAATGCGATTTTCATCCCATCAACTCCTTATCATTACTCTCCTTTTTGCCCTTTTAAGTATCCGGATGTTGTGAATCGTCGTTTCGCTAAAGCAGGGTGAGCTGACCATCTTCCGGTTGCATTTTTTTGATCTGCTTTTTCGTCTGGTTACTGAATTCTTCAAACTGTTTAATTTTCTCTGCCCTTTTTCCTGACTTTATAGCCTGGTAATTATCATCTACCTCTGGCGGTGTAGGCAGGTAGTATTCTGGCGGTAGCTCCGTTCCTATTGCTTCGCAGTATTCCGCAATTTCCAGTTTGTAAGAAATTATGTGATTTCGTATAAGATTCATATTGCACCCGTCTGGCCAGAACGGATCGTTACACCCATTTTCAAGGATATAATTCCAGTGGCTGATTTCGCGTACTATCTGTTGGACATATTCCTCAATTGGATTCAGTTTCTTTTTCATAATTCCAACCTCACATCAGGCTTGTAATTCATCCATCAATAACTTCCTTCATTTCCTTCAACACACGCTCTCTGAAATTAAATATAAAGGAATAAACACATTCACCACAAGCGCAAATCCACCATACAGTTTCACCATCTTTTGGCTTCCACGGTAATTTTTCTAATTTCAATGAAAGCAATCGGTTAATCCTCATAGAAGATTCTTCCCAGCCATTAAAGTATTTATCGAACCATAGTAATTTACCGCCTTCAAATTTGCATTTATCCTTACATACATTATTCGAAAGCAAGAATGCTTCGCCTTCGACAACTCCGAAAGCTTCAAGCAGTTTTTCATAGTTGATTTTCATTTCTTAAATCCTTTCATTTTTTTCACTTTTGAACATTACCAGCCTTACAATCTCGTATTTCTGGATTTCTTTATTATCAAACGGATATTTTTTACAGTTAGGACAAACCACCGTTTCTGTTTTTTCATCACACGATAGTTCATAGCCTGTCCAATTTCTATCTGTATCTATAAAGACCGAGTTAATATCGTTTTCTTCTGATATTGAATATTCATAAAAATCGTCTGATCCATCTTGGTTGAACTTGTTTATTAACAACGTATTTATTTCTTTACCACAATTTTCGCATTTCATAATTTTTACCTTCCCACATAATCGTCAATTTTTACTGGCTCGGCGTCTTCCCAGCGTATTGATTGAAATAAATGGTTAAACACACAAAATTCTTCACAGTAAATATCGTCCAACCATACACTCGCAGCATTATTTTTTAATGGCATTGACATATATACAAATAAACTCCCATTTTCATCCCTTGCAATGAAATTAAACTTTGTGTTAATTGATTTCATGATCGCAAGTTCGTCGGCGCTGAATTGTTTCTTTTCTGGCTTTGCTTCTTCTTCTAGCCATTTAAAGAACCTCGCAAGGCAACCTTCGCAATCATAATTTTCACAATTTTCGCTTTGGTAATACTGTGAAATTACGCATTGGTTATCCGCTGTTTTAATCTGATCCGCATACTTTTCTTTGTTTTTCATTGTTACACCTCTAAAACGGCAGATCATCCGAGCTGATTTCTAATGCCGGCGTATCTCTCATATACGCCTCAAAAGACGTGTCAGAATCTGCTTTTTGACTTGCGGAATGCTCTTGATTACCATAGCCAGAAATAAGCTTAATGTTATCGCATTGAATGGTTGTTTTATAAACTCGCCGACCATCTTTATCCTCATAATTATCAATCTGTAATCTTCCTTCAACTCCAACTATCGCGCCTTTATGAGCATACTGACCGATGTAATCCGCAGATTGTCGCCAAGCCACACAGTTAATAAAATCAGCTTTACGATCCTTTCCATCACCACCAGAGTACCGGCGATCGCAAGCTACTGTGAAGTCGGCAACGGAAAGTCCGCTTTGCGTTTTTTTAATCTCTGGATCGCGCGTTAAACGCCCAACAAGAACAACTCGATTTATCATTCTTAATCCCTCCTTAAAATGATAATGAATTTTTTCTATACTGGTTAATGTCCCATCCATCTCTTACAATCAACTGTAAGACTTTCTTATGACCATAAGGGAATTCACCAAAGATCCCTGCACATCCAACAATTTTCACTATAGCAACACCATTCATGTTTTCAACTATAGCCAAATCAGCTGTTTCGCGATCTGGTTTATAAATATAGGATATGTTATCCGGCAATCTCCAATAAAGATATCTACCTGGAGAACCAATGTGCTCTCCAATAATGTACCTTTTAATTTTGTTTATTTTCATTTCCAAGCCTCCTCCCCGATATTTGCATCGCTTGACGTGCATACATAACGTTTAATTGATCTCGTTTTACTCAATAATTCCTCCACGGTTAAATCATCAATCGTTTTAGGATTGTGATCGAATTGAGCGTGATAGAATGCCGTACAATTTGGAATGATGTAAAACGGTAACTCTCCAAAAACAATTTTATTGGTTACCTCTACTGGACGTATAAACCCTTTTACCGGCGCTTGAATACCCAGTGAACGATATAATCTGATCAAATTGTCATGTCGCGTAACGATCATGACATCATCAATTCCAACAAAGTACGAAAGCGATGTGCTTTTAAACAACGACATACCATCGGATTTTCTAATAGCGATAAAACCATCGCACTCTTTTTTCCCGCTGAAGCTGAGTGTGTAAACATTTTTCCCGTTGTCGTAGCAAATTTTGGCTTCTTCGTATGTTGTTTCACGGATTCCGTCGATGTCTCCGTTGATCTTGATTAAGCTCATATTTTTATTTCTCCCTTAATTTGATAATTGACTTTGTTCCTTTTTCGTCTTCAGAAAATTCACAATTAAGTCCAAACGCTTGGAGTATATCCAGCACTTTCTTCGGCCCTCCAAGCCATTTGATACGTTTTGCGTTAACATACACATTTCCAAAAACGGTCAGGTGTTTGATGAGGTAGTTTTTTATAAACTCATCTTCTCGGCTTTGCTTTGCCGGAATTTGCAATGCAATTTTATCGTCAAATTGTATATCCAGCTTTGTTGTCTGCTTGATTTTTTGCCAAGTGTTAATCGTACCTCTGAACTGACCGGCAAGAATCGTTTGCATTGTAGAATTATTTACACCGCAGAGCTTCGCGAAGTCTCGGTTGTACATCTCTTTATTCCGGATGTATTCTCTTACCAACGGTATATTGTGTTGGTACTGATCTTCCGATATAGTGAAAATTTTATTTCCCATTTTCGCATTGCTCCAAATATTCATCTAATTCCATTTTTCTTATCATTTCTGAATTTTTCTCAGATTCTTCATTTGCCTGATTCACAAACTTTAAAGCATAGCCTGAAGCAAACTGTGCTCCGCAGTTTGGGCAGAAATTTGGCACTTTGATTCTTTGCTTTCTAAGCCCAAGTGGATTCGGTCTCGATATAAGACTAATCTTTTTAAACGAAATAATTTCTTCACCGCATTGCGGGCAAACAAGAGTCTTATTTTTTTGTGTAAATATTTTGCCGGCAGATTTACCATGTGAAACTCCGTCAGCGAAGCAATGGAGCTCTTTTTCTTTGACAATTGGCATTACTTCTTTCATTTAGTTTCCTTCCCACGGGATCATCCCGATCACTTCTATCTCTGTTTCTTGGATATTAAGCGCGCCGCTTACAAGCCGAAGTCCCTCCACAGCATTACTGCACATGACGTAAGACGGCGCCAAGTGTGGATAACGGCGTAGACGGTAAACCATCAGCATGACTTATCCTCAATTTCTTTTACGCTATCCCTTTTAGTAGCGATCATTCGTTTAACGCTGGATGGAAGCATTTCCACTTGCGCGAGCTGTTCCTGCCGGCGGCGAAACCCCTTAAGGAAGTTTGACTGCACCACGGTGTTGATATCTTCTGTGTCCATCTTTGCCCAATCACGGATATCGGACACACTGCACACCCACTTCACTTCTTCTGGCAATTTCGCATATTCTTCCTCCGCACCGTAGATTCCGTTGCGCATAGCGATCTTTACCGCTTGCCAGGCATCAGCTTCGGACAAGTGGTCCGGATGCATAATAAGTCGCATTTTCTCTTTGATCTGTCCTGGCGTTGGCGGATATCCGGAAGCGTCAGAAACAATGAATGATTTCAGCGCTGCGCCAACGATTACTGCGTCATCATCCTCAAACAAGCTCTGCCACAAGTTGACTGATTTTTTTATATCGTCCTCACTCTGCCGATAATAGAACGCCGGATAGGTTTGCTTTATGACAGCGAGGATCTTGGCGGTTTCTTGTTTATTCATCAAATTCACCTCTTTCCAGCATTTCAAGGAATGGATTCGTGCTTCCCTTTTTTTGCGGTACTGGCTGTTGGTTACCTCGGCTTTGATTCTGAGCCTTGGCGAGCCATCGGTTGATAAATCTGTTTATCCCCGACTTTGTTTTCCTTCTCTCTGGGTTGTTGATCAACCAGCCTTTCATATTTCTCAATTCCTGCATAATATCAACAGCAGGATAAAGTTCAGCAAATTGATCAACCAACTCCTGTGTCACGGGATGTTCATTCTTGCCTGTCAGAGGAAGCCTAATAACAACTTGCTCCGCACAAGTATTTAATGAATTATTTACTTCTTCTTTCTTTACTTCTTTACTTCTTAAATTCTTATATTCTTTAGATGTTGCTAAAGCAGTCGCTAAACTTTCATCACAAGTCTGTTGAACATCCGTTGATAAGTCTGCTAAATCTTTTGATAAAGGTCTGTCTTCAGGTATGTCGTTCGCTTGATACAGATCGAAGTTTTCTACCTTTATAATGCGGTAATTTGAGAATCGTCGGTTTGTGATTGTGTTTGTCATTTCCATGTGATTTAACGCTGTTCTAATCTGCGATTGCGTTAAACCTAAGTCATTAGATAAGTTTGCTAAACTTGTGACGCATTCTCCACGACCAATTTTCTCGTTTTTGAACCTCGTTTCTTTCCAGTTTGCAGACAATAGAAGGTGAAGAAAAACGCGCATTGTGTTTGTGTCACCGTACCATTCCCACTCCTTTAATTTGCGATGTATTTTAATGTATCCAGCCACACCTATTACCTCCTAATTGTCACTCCTCCATCGCCAAGCGAACCTCAACACAAGGCCTTTCCGAATAGACTTTCTCCACCCTCAAGCTGGTTACCTGACTATCATCCTTAAATGCGATTTGATTCAGACTATCAAGAATGATTTTTGCGATATTATCGAGATCTGGTTTCTTCATCGGACTGATCTCGCCTAAAACCATCGATGCCCTTTTACGTTTAGATGCTGATTTAGGGATACTGAAATAAGCGATAATTTCCGCTTTAACTTTACCTTGCACTGGCGTGTGATACGGATATGCCGTTTGGAATGATAGCCTTACCAAATTCTCATAATTAATCGTATCTTTAGGAGTGTAGGCGATCCCAGAGCGTGTAACTCTGGGTCTCGCCTTTGCTTTTGGTTCGCCGGGAACAACGAAGCTAATTATCTTCATCATCGCGATTGTCACCGCCAGAAACAGCCGAATCTTCAACGCTTTCTTCTTCTGTGTGTTCTATGCTGGCTTTGTCTAAATCGTTCTCAGAAGTCTTGTCTGGGGCTTCTGAGAACATGATGTTAATTTCCTTTGCTTGAGGCTCTTCGCCTCCGAACAAGTCAGCTTGTCCAGGCGCTTCAGTTTTTACCTCAGTCATTTTGTATTCGATTAGACGTCCAACATCGTCGATCGATCTCGTAATATCCATTCTGTCTTTAACAATCTCTTTTTTTACGATTTTTGAATTCGTACTGGCAGAAATCGCAATCGTTTCTTTATTAGATGTTGCCGAGATTTCAAACTCAATAATGATTTTTCTTGGTTTTGTTGGATTTGTTCGTGGATCGTCAATATTCTGTAGAACCGTCGCGAGTTCATCACAGAAACCATCGATCAATTCTGGATCTGAAAGAATGGTTTCTGCGCCGTTGTTTTTTAACACTTCTCTATCTGTAACAATCATTATTTTTCTCCCATCTTACAGCAGGCTCGGCTGGTCCGCCGCTTTTCCCTTCACTTCTCCAGTTTCTTGATCTACCGAATATTCATTTTCAACTTCCGCTTCATAGATTTCATTCTCGTTAGGAACTAAAGTCATATCATCGGAAATATCTGATTTAATAGTTTCATCAGTTTCAATCTGACGAACAAATTCAGTTTTTATAGGCGCATATTTCAGAGCTTTCTTAAGTACCGTTTTCTTCGCCATTTCCTCAAAGTTTGTTTGCCACGGACCATCACTATAAGATTTTGAATATTTTTTAGCGTGTGCTTTAACATCTTCTACGCTCATAACTTCGAAGCCTTCACCGCCATTTACCGTTTTGAATACAGCGTAGAACCAAACCGGATTTCCACGGTTAGATTTTGCGGGAACATGATGTAATTTCGGTGTTAAACCGAACTCGAAATCAAATTCGTCATTTTCGTAAACAGTTTGAGCCATGATCGTTTTGACCTCTCCGCTTCGATAAGCAAGATCAATTAAGCCCTTGTAACCTAACTGAAAAGTACAAGCTGATTTATACGGAATTAAGTATGCTTGGCCAAGTGGTGTGTTTGGCTCAAGCCCAAGTTGAGCTGCATTCATCATGGCGGCTAGGAATGATTGAGGTGTGCATTCTGCTAATTTTTTATTGGAAGAAATTGCTGATAACGCAATGCGTGTAAATCTTTCCGGCGTCATTACTTTAGGTAACGCCTTGGCAATTTCTCCTTGCATGGAAACAACATAATCTTTTAATGTAACGTTTCCTTTCTTTTTACCTTCCACAGCACTTTCTGCCGCTTTGGTAATAGATGTAGCCTTATTGTTTACTGTCTGACCATTCATTGTTCATAATCCTCCTCTTTTATTTCAAATTTTCTAAACGAAATTTCTTTTTGACACTCCGAGTAAATATCTGGATATTTCTTTCTTAACGTCTCAGTGTCAATTCGATTTTGCTTTGCTGTTTTCCAACAAACTTTGTAGTTATTTATCTGTCCATATTCATGATCTCCAAGATCTTTCTTCAGTTCATTTTTAAGCTTATCTATTTGTTTTTCCATGCTTTTCTTCGACTTTTCAAGATCCCTAATAGAACTGATAATTTCTTCTCGGCCAAACAAATCTATTGCACCGTATCCTTCCGGATAGCGTTGTAGAAGGGTGTTTGATGTCGATTCAGATCCGTCAATAGGGGGTTCTTCATCATTTACGACATAATCCCAGAACATCTTTTCCGCTGATATCAATGCGTTGATAGCTTCCTCATCACGTTCGACAACATACCAATAAAAACCCTTGCCAAGAACGAGAATTGCTATATACACTCGATCTGCGCCTGTTGTTGCCATGTAATGGACACATTGAGCATAATAGTTATCCGGAATCTCGCCTTTTTTATATTGAACCCTTGTTAAAGCGGATGCGGTTTTGCACTCTAAAATTGCATTTTCTCCTACAATTATCCTGTCAACATTAGCGAGCATAAATGGATAATCTTTTCTCTGATAACTAAAGTTAGATTTTCTAACTTTTTTGCCTGTTTCTTCCGTAAAGCGGTAGGCTACATATTCTTCTAAATCGCGACCTTGCCGCATTGCTTCATTATCTTCATTATTAGTTATCTTTCCTGTCTTTTCACACCACAGCGTATATGCTGATTTCCAAGGATTCAGTCCAAGCACAGAACCTGCATCACTTCCGCCAATTCCTTTGTTTCTATCTTTTAGCCATTCTTCTCTGGTTCCTGGGATCTTAAGCTTAATTACATTGGAATTTCTTTTCCTAGACATTCCCCAGGATCCCTTCTTCGCACATAATTTCAATTTCTTCTTTTTCAAACTTTGTCTGAATTATTTGTGAGCATTCATTGCGAAGGTTTTCTACAAATTTCGAGTAACAATTTGGACACATCGTTCCCCCGAATACCTTGTGTTCTTCACCAGTTTCACACTCATGACCGCAATCGCATTCGTAAGCCAGCTCAAATTCCGATTGCATTTGACATCCGGTGCTGTAAAGGAAATTTTGCTCCTGTCTCCAAATCTGATCTTCAACTCTTGTCATTGCCGAATACCTCTTTAATTAGTGCCTCCGCTAAATTCTTAAAGGATTCATCATTACTGCACTCACATGTTCGACATTTTTCATCGTGTACTTTTGCCAATCCGGATGAAACAGCGTTTATAATTTCATCCTCAGTTAACTCTTGTCTCGCAAAATCAGTGACGGCAGCCAGCATAATAAGCTTATCCAGCTTTTGCCCGGTCATATATCCTTTAACCTTGCATCCACCAATCTCTATGAGGATTGTTGGTTTTTCAAATTTCATTATTCTCCTCCTGCCAGCTGCTCCATCAGCCGGACTATCTTGTCAGTATCCTCGGCCTCCGACCACAACGCACGTTGTTGGGCTACCGTGGTCAAACCGTTGTTATAGTAGTCGGCCATAATCTCCATCATACGCCGCAGGCCCTCCGTCGCCGTGCTGTACTGGCAGTACCGGTCACCGCACCGGATGCCGGCTGGATTGTGTTTGGTCAGCCAGGCTGACGATGATCCCCAGCCGGTCTCCAGTACAAACACCGCCGCGGCGTAGACTGGGCTGATCTGATACTCCTCGGCCAGTTCCAGCAGTGCTACCGGCACCACGCCGGCTGCTTTGCCGATTGGCTGCCAGTCGTGCCAGCTGACGTCCATGTCTACGGTATAGGCCGGCGTATCAGGCTGATAGAGATCGATCACGGTCATCGTTTGCGGTGCGGGTGTCTCGGCCTCTGCGGATGGCAGGTTAAGCGTCACACCAGCAGTAATTGCGGCTGTGAGGACCACAAGGGCCGGGCGTCTAATCCGATACTTTTTCATTTAATTCTCCCTTCCTTCACAAGCTCAAACGCTTGTGATAAAATAGAGATGAATCTTTTGCAATGGGATTCATCTTTGGGCTTTCCGGGTGCCACCGGGGAGCCCTTTATTTTGCTGTATCATTGCGATCTTGCAATGATCTGAACTGGATAAGCACTTACCTTTGTTTTCATCAAGAAAGCGTTGAAGTTCGTTTTCTGCATAGATGCTTCCTGTTCCTACTTTAATTCCTGTGATAAGACCTTGCCTTACCCAAAAGCAGAACTTATCATAAGTTACCCCTAACACTTCCGCAGCTTCTTCTGCAGTATAAGCAAGACGTTGGATCACGCTTTCACCTCGCTTCCTTAAAAAACTTGAATCAAAATTTCTAGGATAATGCCGATCAAGTAGATGATCAGCATTTTGTAGAGACATCCTACTTTGGCTTCTAGTTCAGAGAGCCGGTCTGTTAATCCGGTTCTTTTAGGCACCATCATGAATAAGCACACAATGAGAGCCATTAGAAGAAAGCATCTAATCAGCGATAAAATAAACCCGATTTTGTTCATACATCACCTCACTCCTCCAGGAAATACTCAATCGGAACATCGAAATAGTCAGCCAAGATCTTCAGCTTGTCGACTTTGGGCTTGGATTTTCCCTTCTTCCAATCAGTAAATACGGTAGAATTTAATCCTGTCTCTTTGGCAACTCGATAGGCAGTAATACCTCTTTCTTCGAGAAGTTGAGCAAACTTGTTGTACAAAATATCACCTCTTTCTTATTTAATAGTTAGGAAATTCTTGATATTTAGGATTTTCGATGGTATATTTAAAGTGTCAAATCAAATATATCAGCACACTCTTTATTTAGAATTTTCTAACCACCTAAATATTACATTAGATTATTCTAAATGTCAATCGTCTTTTTTAATTTTGTTTTTCTAAACAGTTTAGGAGTGATCTAATGTACGAAATTCTTGAGGATCTATTAAAAAAAAAGGGTCTTACTTTTTACCGTTTGGCTAAAGAAACTGGCATAAATGCAGCAGTCTTTTCTGAATGGAAAAAAGGCAAATCACAGCCGAAGTATGACAAATTATCGAAGATCGCAGATTACCTCGGTGTATCTGTTGATTATTTAATGGGTAAAGAGGAGGATGATACCCTAGACCAATATGGATTCAAAAAGGAGGAAGTGTATGCATACTTCCGCGACAATCCCGATCTGCTTGAAACTTACAGGCACATAACCGAAAACGATAACGTTAGAATCCTTTTTGATAAATGCAGAGATCTTACCGTAGAAGATCTGAAACCGGTCCTTATCCTGATCGACGGAATAAGAAAAGAAAAAGGTCTAAAATAAATGACCTTTGAAGAATATTGTGACTTACACAATATCAGGATAAAAATCGATTACAGTTTGACCTATGCAGGGAGAGGATTCTGCTATTATGACGGAGATGAATACCATGTATTTGTTAATGGCCGTTTAGGTTATCAGCAACAGAGAAAAACTACAATCCATGAAATTATTCATATTATGGAAAACCATTTCTACAAACCAGCAGGAGCTTCTTCCGTCGATCAATGCGAGGAAGAAGTTCACGAAATTATAAAAAAATTGAAAGTATTTGAAAGGGAAGGCGAAGATCTTTGCCTTATTATAGGGGATTAATATGAAAGTTATAGGTAAGACCATTTTTGCTGTCTCGCTCTTATTATTAGCGTCAGGATGTAAATCCTCAATGGTTGAAAAAATAGCTATAACACCGGCATCATTAACGGTAATAAAGGGAGAGAAAACTGAATTCAATGTTTACATTACTCCAAGCGATCCTGATAAAAAAAGTATTAGTTGTAAAATCAGTGATGAAAACATTGGAAAAACGTCAGGAATACTTAGTTATTATGTAAAAGGCATTGATGTCGGTTCTGCAGTTGTCACTTGTTCTGATAAGTACAGTGGCGTAGTAAGCAACGAAATGGTTGTAAATGTTGTGCTTTCAGAAGAAGAAAAAAATAAGCTCGAAGCAGAAGCGGAAAAAAATAGAGTTATTGACGATCGACCAACAACAATCATCACAGAAATACAAAATGCTATGGTCGAAAACGAGCTAAACGGAAGTGACCTCTATGGTGGTAAAAACTTTTTAATCACAGCAAATATCGAAGAAATAAGTTCGACGCTGTTTAAAGGTAATCCCCTTATAACATTCAAACAAGGTAATGTTCTATTTAACTGTGCCTTTGATGGAGATCATGTTGCTTTTAGAAATATGCGAAAAGGTGATCAGTTAACATTTACTTGCACTTATGATGGATGGGGAATAGAAGCTGAATTTACAGGCTGCTATTGCTCCGAAGAAGAACTTTCACGTTTTTGGACGCCAGAAGAATAAAATAAAAAAGCCCAGCCGCTACCAACGGCCGGGAAATGGATCCGAGCTACCAACAAGGATCCAAGCATAGAAAAATTGTCCGCCAGACAATACTTTTTCTATGCTCTGATTTTATCATAAATATGAGAGGAGCGCCAGTATGGCAAACAAATTCAAAGCTGAAAAACACATTCGTCAACGCTATTCTGATAGAACAAAGTTATGGACATTCCAAGTCAATATTCAGTATAAAAACGAATATGAAAACTGGGAAACTTATAACGAATCGTTTAGTGAGAAAGACTACGGCTCTGCAAAATTAGCATTTACTGCCGCTGTCGATCACAGAAATGAAATGCTGAAGCAAATTGCCACGGTTGGAATTAAAAAAGTAAAGCCAATTCCTTTAGACAAAGTTTACGACGATTCTGTAATTCTTTTCCCCCGGCGAAAAGAAACAATAAGAAAACGTAAACAGGTTTATGACAAGTATATTAAACCGACGCTCGGACATACGGATATAGCTAAAATCACATCTTACCAAGTCCAGTTGAACCTGAACTCTTTGATTGAGGACTGCACAAATACGACGATTGATAGAGTTTATACCTGCTGGCAATATCTCTTCCGCACAGCACGCATGAAGAAGTACATCAGCATCAATTTGATGGAAGAAGTCATTAAACCAAAAAGTCTGGCGTTAAAAGTAAAAAAGAAAAACAACAAGACTGATTATGATACACTCATAAAAATAATGGACAAAATGAGAGAATGCACCCGTAACAGTGATAAAGATAAATTTGAAACAGAAATTATGATTTATGCCTTGTTTATGTTATACTATACAGGTATGCGGCCGTGCGAATGTTTCGCTTTGACTCGCCAAGATATTTCTATCAAGGAAAGAACCATTAGTGTGAATAAAGAAATTGGTTCTTCTGCCACCGAGTACAATGTCCTGCGCGCAACAAAAACAGAATTGTCAACGCGGATAATTCCTATTGTTTCAGACTTAATTCCAATTCTTAATGATTTATTGGCTTACCAGGACTCAGAATTTCTATTTGCGAAATTTGACGGTACCCTATTCGATATTGACAAGGTAACGAATAAAGTGAGATATGCATCCCGGATGCTTGGCATAAATTTTAATATGTATCAACTTCGACACCAGTTCAGTACAGATCTGATCACGGAAGGGGTTGATCCAAGGACTGTTATGGAATTAATGGGACACAACAATGCCGGAATGACGATAGATTATGCCAGATCGAATGAAGAACTAAAATTGAAAGCTCTCGAAGATCGTCTCCGCAGTTAATATCTTGCCATATATTTGCCATAAATTTGCCATATTTTTTCTCAAAAACGTTCAAAAACCTTCAAAAGGAAAATTACGCATACATCAAAAAAGCCTTTAAATACAGGAACATTCAAAAACATTCAAAGAAAACTGAGCATAAAGATGTCTGGTCGATCGCCCCATTAATAGTTCGCACAGGACATCTGGATTCAGGTGTCCTTTTTCTTAAAATGATGAATTTATCCAGAGGCCAGGCAATTTTAAAGATTTGTCTAATAAATCCAAAAGAACCGGGGAAACTTAGAAAAGTCTTTCCCAGTCGGGGAATGTCTTATGGTATAATTGTAAAGCACGAGGTGAAAAAGATGCCAAAAATAGCAGTGATGACGGATTCGTCCGCCGATATTAATACCCAACAAGCAGAACAGATGAAATTGACCGTCATGCGGTTTCCTTTAATGATTGATGGTCAGGAATACATTGAAGAAATGGAAATTAAAACGCCGGAATTCATTCGCCGGATGGAACAGGGGGCGATCGTCAAGACCTCCCAGGCGCATTTGGGAAAATTAATTCAACAGTGGAGTGACTTATTAAAAGAATATGATGAAATTCTCTACATTCCGCTTTCCTCAGGTTTAAGTGGTTCCTATCAATCCGCCCTAACCGCTTCGGCCGCTTTTGATGGACGGGTAACCGTCGTTGACGCCCGTTTTGCCTGTTATCCTCTCGCCTGGCTTTGTCAATGGGCGCTGGAACAGGTTGAAGCCGGCCGCAGCTGCGATGAAATCAAAAACAAAATCGAAGAAGAAGCTGATCTGTGGGCAGCTCTGATTCCGGAAAAGCTGGAGTATCTGAAACGGGGCGGACGAATTTCCGCAGCCGCCGCGGCGTTGGGCAATCTTCTGAAAATTGTCCCAATCCTCAAGGTGGAACACGGCAGTATCGACGTACTTGGCAAAGTTCGTACAGTAAAGAAAGCCTATCAAGTCGGATTGGACGCAATCGCAGAAGTCGTGGATCCCACTGAGTATGAGTGGATGATCGTTGAAGCTGATATGAAAGAAGAAGCTGAGGAATTGAAACGGCAGATGGAAGAGCGAATTGGACAGCCGGTCACCATTCACGCGATGGGTCCCATCATCATGGCTCATACCGGACCGCGGACATTAGGTTACGGACGCGTTAAAAAATTGAAATTCTAAGCCGGAGCGATCCGGTTTTTTTATTTTCTTACCAGATATAAAAAATCAGGACTATCGTACTCAGTGAACCCCGTCTATTCGCTCCCTAAAAACGCCCATTCGCTCCAAAACACTTGACAACACTAAAGCTGTTGGATTGAAACAAAAACAAGAGCCAAACTTTTGACCTTACTTCAAAGTCTATTCGCTCCCTAAAAACGCCCATTCGCTCCAAAACACTTGACAACATTGGAGCTGTTGGATTGAAACAAAAACAAGAGCCAAACTTTTGACCTTACTTCAAAGTCTATTCGCTCCCTAAAAACGCCCATTCGCTCCAAAACACTTGACAACACTAAAGCTGTTGGATTGAAACAAAAACAAGAGCCAAGCTTTTGATCTTACATCAATGTCTATTCGCTCCCTAAAAACACCCATTCGCTCCCAAATCAGTCCAATTATTCAGAAAATCAAAAAAACAGCTGTCCGTTGTTCTTGAATTGCGAACAAACAGACAGCTGTTTCATTATGCCTTAATGTTAATCGTGTTGCCGTCCGGTCCCGGCGTTGTCGTCAAATACTCAACGATCTTTGCGCGGGCATCCGGTTTGCTTGGCTTACAAGCCGAAGCCGTAGCGACCTCGCCGGCCACCATCGCTTCCGCCATGCCGGAGCATCCGGCAAAGCCGCAGCTTCCGCAGTTATAGCCTGGAAGCATTGCCGTTACTTTTTCAACGCGTTCGTCGACTTCCACTTTGAACACGTTGGAGGCAATCCCCAGAATCAAACCGAGAACGGCGCCGACCACAAACATCATGATAATTGCTGTAATCATTCTTTATTCTCTCCTTTTGATTGTTTCAGTACGGGGTTATGAGCGCAGGAAGTAATCTTGCAGCCCTCACACTCCGCCGTCAGATCCTCGCATCCTTCAGGTACCGGCGTTTTACTATTCAGATAGTAGAACAAGCCGAACAACGCTCCCAGTCCGATTAAGACCAGGATTGCGATGACCATGGATTAAACCAGTCCGGCAAAGCCGCTGAACGCCAGCGCCATCAGCGCCGCAACGATCAGAGCGATCGGATTGCCCTTGAAGGAAACCGGGGTGTCCGCCGCGTCCAGGCGTTCCCGGATCGTGGAGAAGATGTAGAGAACCAACGTGAAGCCGATTGGGATGCCCAGAGAATACACCAGCATTTCAGGGAAGGTAAAGCCCTGCTTGATGTTATCCAGCGCAACGCCCAGAACGGCGCAGTTCGTTGTGATCAGCGGCAGATAGATCCCCAGCGACTTATATAAAGCCGGAGAGAACTTCTTGATGAACATTTCAACAAACTGAACAAAAGAAGCGATGATCAGAATGAATGACAACAGATCCATATATTCCAGAGAATTCGGTTCCAGAACCAGCTTATACAGACCATAGGTCAGGATTGAAGCGCCGAAGATAACAAATGTAACCGCCGCACCCATGCCGATCGCTGAACTTTTATTCTTGGAAACGCCTAAGAATGGGCAGACGCCCAGAAACTGCGACAGGATGACGTTGTTAATCAGCACTGCCGAAATAAACAAAGTAAATAAGTTAGCCATCGTTATTTAGCCTCCTTTTTCGCAGCCTTCGCCGCCTGTGCGTTTTTATACGCTGTCAATGCCGCCGCTAAGACCGCAAAGGTCAGGAATGCGCCGGTCGGCGAACCGAACATCGAAATCGTGAAGCTTTCCGGAATCAGACGAACTTCAAAAATCAACTGGTTCGTAAACGGATTGGTAAAGTTGATTAATCCCGTCGCAATAATCTGACGGATTAAGGACATGACGACCAACGCGCAGGTATAGCCCAAGCCCATGCCTAAACCATCCAATGCGGAATCCAGCACGCCGTTCTTGCTCGCAAAGGCTTCCGCCCGGCCTAAGATAATACAGTTAACGACGATCAGCGGCAAAAACAGTCCTAACGCCGCGTCGATCGAAGACGCATACGCTTTGATCAACAGTTCAATACTCTTAACCAGCGCCGCAATAACGACGATGTAGACCGGAATCCGGATCTCATCCGGAATGATCTTGCGCATCATCGAAATGATGACGTTGGATAAAATCAAAACGATAATAACGGAAACGCCCATGCCGATGGCATTGTTGAGCGATGTGGTGATGGCCAGCGTGGAGCAGCATCCCAGATACAGCCCGAATACTGGATTCTCGCGGATGAAGCCCGCTGTAAAATTCTCTTTACGATTCATTGTTCATCCACCTCATTTCTGGCTGGCCGCGAACGCTGCGCGGACCGCTTCAATCGCGGAATTGCTCGTGAAGGTGGCGCCCGACTTGACGTCAACCTTGGCAATTTCATCGTCCGACTTCAAACCGGCAAATCCCGCCAGATATTCGTCGTTGACCGCGTCGCCAATTCCGGTCGTATCGTTAAAGCTTGTCATTTTAACGCTGACGACTTCCTGCTTGTCAGTATCAATGACGATTTCATATTCGTTATCGCCCTGGAAGCCTTTCGCCGTCGCAGTATAAGTCTTTAATGCGCCGTCCTCCGATGTCAGAACCGCGGCATCATCGCTGTCATCGCCAGCGACCGGCTGATCCGCCGCATCCTGATTGTCCGCTGCGAAAACCGCGTTCCAGGCAGCCTTGACGGCATCAATAGCCGAATTACTCGTATACGTTGCGCCCGACTTTACGTCGATGCCGCCGATCGCGTCTTCGCTGTTCAGTCCGGCAAACCCGGTCAGATACTCATCGTTGACCGCATCGCCGACGCCCGGCGTATCGTTGAACGCCGTCATCGCAACGCTGACGATTTCCTGCTTGTCGGAATCAAGCACAACAGTATAGGTATTGTTGCCCTGGAAGCCCTTGGCTTCAACGGTAACCGTAACCTGGCTGCCGTCGGCCTTCTGATCCAGAACTGTCGCTGTGGAAGCCGGTGTTTCCGGTTCCTTGGATGCTTCTGGCGTTGCCGGGGTGCTTGGCGCAGGAGCCGCGTTGCCCGTTAACGAAGCATAGACAGCCTTGGCGGCGTCTAAGCCCTTGACAACCGCCGTGGAGGAAATCGTTGCGCCGGACAGCGTGTCGATCTGATCACCGGTGGTCTTGCCGATGACGGTATTTCTGAAATCGTCTTCCGCGACGCGGCTGCCGATGCCGGAAGTTTCCGCAATCGCAATCACATCGTAGCCGACGATCTTGGAATCGTTATCAATGCCCAGTACAAATTTAATCGTGTCTTTAAAGCCGGAAGTTTCGACCTGGAACATATAGCCCTGGCCTTCCGCCTGATAGACGCCGGTGACTAATCCGGAGTCATCCGTGTAATCTGTTACTTCCGTATAGGTTGTGCCCGGGAATACTTTTTCCAGGCTGCCCATCACTTCAGCCAAAGCATTGGCATTGATTTTCGCCGCGGTGACTTCGTTGACTGCCGCCAGCAGGCCGCCGGCCAATGCGCTGACAATGGCTAAGAAACAGGCCAGATACAAAGCTTTTTTCATTTCTGACCTCCTTAATTACCGGCGTTCAATGCCTGAATAATGGCATCTTTCGCCGATTTGCTGGTATAGCTCGCGCCGGAAACATTATCCACCGCGTTGACGTCGTCTTCGCTCTTCGCGCCGACAAACTGGCTCAGGTAATCGTCATTGACGCCGTCGCCGATACCCGGAGTATCGTTGAACTCCGTCATCTTGACGCTGACAACCTCGCCCTTGGCCGTGTCGATGACGACCTCAAACTGATTGTCGCCCTGGAAGCCATGCTGCGTGACGTTGTACGTCGTTTCCGTACCGTTGGTCGCGCCTGCTTCCGCAGAACCCGCGGCAACTGGTTTGATCGTGCTGCCGACCAACAGCGTGATCGCCAGACCCGCAACAAACAGGATCGCCAGGTTGCGGATGTTCTTAGATTTCATTTTGATCTGCTGGCCGTCGGTCAGACTTTCGATCAGCGGTGTCAGCATGTTCATGATCAGGATCGAGTACATGACGCCTTCCGGCAGATTGGAACGCAGCCGCAGAACGATCGTGATGACCGCACAGCCGACCGCAAACATAATCCGGCCTGCAGCGCTGGTCGGGTTGGTGACCGGATCGGTCATCATGAAGACCGCGCCGAACATGGCGCCGCCGGTTAACAGGTGGAACAGAGCATAGCTGATCGGCGCGCCGTGCATCAGGCCGACGCCGGCTGCCAGAACAAACAACGTGATCAGATAAGTTGCCGGAACGCGCCAGTCAATGACCTTGCGGATCGCCAGGATCACGCCGACAACCAGAATCACCAGTGCGCTTGTTTCGCCGATAGCGCCCGGATACAGACCGACAAACATGTTTCCCAAACCGCCAAACGGCTTCAGGAAGCTGCTCATGCCTTCCGCGGAATTGATAATCCAGTTCTGCGCCGCCATCGAAGACGTCGGCGTTGCGCCGGTCACAATATCGGCCGCCGCCGCGCCCGCAAACGAGGCGAAGATCGTCGCACGGCCCACGGCCGCCGGGTTGAAGATATTCTGTCCGAAGCCACCGAAGACCAGCTTGCCGAAGAAGATCGCGATCACTGTCGCGACCGCTAAGGCATAGTATTCAATCGACAGCGGGCACATCATCGTCAAGATGATCGCCGTCACCCACGGATAAGAATTTTTCAGACTGTTCAGGATGTCCTTCTTCGTAAAGACACACCACAGGATCTCCGTGCCGCAGGCGCTGACGATCGCCGTGATCATCAACAGAATTGCCCGCAAGCCGTAAGACGCTGAAAAATTGGTAAAATAATAATACAGTGAAAATGCAAATACCGCCAACAGCCCCAAGGTCAGCTCGCCCATGATCCGGCCGGTGCTCTGACCATCACGATAGTTCGGGGACGGTTTAAAATTAAATTTCATACAAACTCCCCTCCTTATTTCTTAGCGCGCAGAGCCATGTAGCGCTTCGCTCTCCGGACGCCTTCAGTGACGTCGATTTTCGACGGGCACACAAAGCTGCACATGCCGCATTCGATACATTCCATGATGCTCAGCTTTTCCAGCATCGCAACGTTCTTGGACTTTTCCGCCTGATTGATCCGGACCGGCTGCAATCCCGCCGGGCAGTGATCCGAGCAGCGTCCGCAGCGCAGACAAGCCACCTGATTGACCGGTTTGTTCTTCAGTACGGTTAACGCGTTGCTGTACGGCGTGATGACGAACTGATCGGTCGTGATCGTTTTGCCCATCATCGGACCGCCCGCGATCAGCAGCACATCTTCCCCGCTGTAACCGCCGCAGGCCGCGATCACATCCGCTGCCTTGACGCCGACCGGCACCAGAACATTGGCCGGCGTGTTGATGCCGTCGCCGCTGACCGTCACATATTTGTGCGTGATCGGCATGCCCTTGGTCAGCGCCTGACCGAATGCAATCGCCGTCGTCGCGTTGTTGACGATGACGCCGACTTCGCCCGGCAGCTTTTCATAACGCTTCTTGGTGATTTCATAGACCAGCGTGCGTTCCCAGCCCATCGGATAAACGTCCGGAACTTCCTTGACGTTGATGTTGCTGTAATCCTTGAACGCTTCGACAACCGTCGGAATAAAATCCTTCTTCGTCGTCTTGATCGCGATCGCCGCTTCCTTAGCGCCTGACATTTTCAGCATCGCCGCCACGCCGGTGACCAGATCCTGCATGTTCATGCTGGAATTCTTGTAATCCGCCGTGATGTACGGTTCGCATTCGACGGCGTTGATGATCAGCAGATCAATGCCCTTGCAGCCTCTGTACTTGACATAGCTTGGAAAACCCGCGCCGCCGCAGCCGACGATGCCGGCGTTCATCATGAAGGAAACCAGTTCCTCCTGCGTCGCCGTTTGATAGTTCAATGTGCCGAATGGCTGTTCTGTTTCGTTTTTGCCATCATTTTCAATGACAAGATGATCGACCGGACGCAAGCCAGCATGCATCATTTTCTGGATGCCTTTGACTGTGCCGGATACAGATGAAAAGTAAGGAACTGTAAAATGATCATTCCGCTTGGCGATCATCGTTCCGACTTTTACTCTGTCACCTTCCTTAACCAACACTTCAACTGCCGTTGAATTACCGTTAATTAAAGGAATGTATACAAGGCTGCCCGCTTCAACCTTGACAAGCTCGGTATGACTTGTAAGCTCTTTGTGACCGTCCAGATGCTTGCGCATCGGTCCCGTTAATAGTGACATTCCGTCCACCTCTTCCTTTCCTCAAATACCGAAAGCCTCTGGCAAACACAAAAAATCGACGGTGATCGATTTTTTCATTATCCGCCTTTCGCTTCGGAGCTATTATAGCATTATCGCTATTAATTTTAAACGTTTTTTCCACATCTATTTAGATAAATTTCAAGTTTTTTCACCCTGGATTCGTTTTGAAAATGTTTCCTTTGGGTAGTATCGCCCGACGATTTATGCTAGAATCTTCACGGGTGATTCAAATGAATAAAAAAGCAATGTCGCTGGCGCTGGCCGGCCTGCTGATGCTGGGCGGCTGTCAAAGCAAGCCGAAGGAGCCGGAGCTGACGCGTTATTCCAATATGGCGCTGGACGCCGGCTTCGACACGGTGATGACGTTAACCGGATTTACTGAAAAAGAAGAACAGTTCAATCAGTATTTCGCTGAAATGAAGCAGCTGTTTCTCCACTACAACGCGTTGTTTGACGTCTATAACGATTACGACGGATTAAACAACATCAAGACGATCAACGACAACGCCGGGATCGAACCGGTCAGCGTCGATCCGGAAATTATCGAGCTGCTTAAGACGGCAAAAGAATTTTATGATTTATCCAACGGCGAGTTTGACGTCACGATGGGCGCGGTACTCAAGATCTGGCATACTTATCGCGAGGAAGGCATCGCGTTAAACAACGAAGGCCAGCTGGGCAAAGTGCCGCCGCTTGCCGAATTGGAGAGCGCAAAAGCGTGCACCGGCTGGGATAAAGTGGAAATCGACGAGATCGCCGGCACGGTCTATCTGAATCAGGGCTGCGCTTCCTTAGACGTCGGCGGAATCGCCAAGGGCTTCGCGGCCGGCAAGGTCCAGCAGAAGCTGATCGAAGCGGGTCTGGTTCACGGCACGGTCGACGCCGGCGGCAACATCTGCACGATCAACGACAAGCCCGGCGGCCAGCAATGGCGCGTCGGCATCCGCAATCCATCCGGCAACGGCTCGCTGGCGGTCGTCACGCTGCCCGGCTCCGCGGCGTTTGTCTCCAGCGGCGACTACGAACGTTTCTACGGTGCCGAGGACGGCAAGCTCTATCATCACATCATCGACCCGCAGACGCTGTTTCCGGCGACCTATTACCATCAGGTCACGATCGTCACGGAAAATTCCGGCTACGCCGACGCGCTGTCGACGGCGCTGTTCACAATGAGCTATGACGACGGTCTGGCTCTGATCGACCGCTTCCGCCAGACCTATCCCGATCAGCCGATCGAGGTCATGTGGGTCATGGATCCCGACCAGGTCCCTTCGGGCGTCAACAGCGTCATGTCGGGCGAATATGCCGTTGTCATGACGGATTCGATGAAAGATTATCTCGCGCAATAAACATTTTTGTCCTTACGATAGGATCCGGTCTTCCTGAGGAAGCCGGATTTTTATTTTCTTCCGCGCTGGAATTTTAGTCATTCCCGTTGATTTGTCCGTTTTTTTCCCGGCTCTTTTTGTGTAAACTAAAACTCTGGAAAATCTGAACTGAAGGAAAGAGGGAACACCATGAAAACGAAGAAATCGAAGCCGGCGGTTTCCCCGCTGGCCTACAAGCTGATTCTCAGCGCGGGAATCACCCTGCTTCTCATCAGCATTCATTATTCTTATTTTTCACCAGCCGGTTATGGCGACTGGATGCTGGGCGCGCTGGCGGCGTTAATCAACTGTCTGATCTGGGGACTGCGGGCGCCCTGGGACAAGCTTGCCGGTCAACTGTGCACGCTGCTGTACTTCCTGTATATTGCCGGCCAGAGCTTATATTACCGCTTATTCGGTCAGTACATTTTCTTATCGACCGCCATCGGCCTGCGCAGCGAGGCCACGCAAAATCTCGGGGCCGGTTTCAGCGCCGTGCTGCCGCAGGACTGGCAGTTTCTGATAGCCCTGATCCTGATCTTTCTGCTTTTAACAACGCTGAAGCCGCAGCCAGCACCGGACGGAAAGCGACGGATGAAATTTTTTTTGGGCGCTTTCATCTGGCTGGGTTTGAGCATGGCATGCAGCCTTGTGTTTTACGGCAAGCTCAACGCTGAGGAAGCCGACAAATTTTACTACACTTATTCTGATCAATACCTATACGAACACGTCAGTTCTCCCCGCCAATTTGTTGAGCTGTTCGGCCCTGAAGCATTCTTCCTGCGTGACCTGAAGCTCAACCAGCTCGAGCCGCTGCGCTTCCGTTCGCAAAAGCGTCAGGCACAGGAAGAAATTGCGGCTTATCTCCAATCCGCTCCGACCCAGCCCAACGCGCAAACGGGCTTGTTCAAAGGCAAAAATCTGATTTTCTTTGAAGCGGAGTCGCTGACTCAGGCGGTCATTGATCCCCTTCTGACGCCGACGCTCTATCAGCTCCAGCAAAAGGGCTATAACTTTGTGAATTACACTGCGCCCCTGCTTCAAGGCTCGACCAGCGACGCGGACTTCATGCTGAACCTCAGTTTGATGCCCAACAACGAAGGCGTGATCGCGATGCAGCAATACGCGGGCAACACCTATCCGGTTTCCCTGGCGAAAGGATTTGCCAGCCAGGGCTATTCCGCCATCGCCGCGCATAATGGAACGAAGGAATTTTACAACCGCGATCAATTCTATGCGCAGATCGGCTATGAAGATTTCTGGGATCTGGGCGTTTTGGGGCCGGAATATGGCACCTCCGACGCCGTGTGCATGGAAATTATCGAGTGGATGATCGACGATTCGCAGCCGTTTTTCCTCTACGACATCACTTACAGCGGCCATCAGGGCTACGAACAATCCGATTTAACGGATCACAATGCCGAAACTGCCCGGGAATACGCCGCCAGCTATGCAAAGGTCAGCCAGCGCTATCCGCAGCTGGACGAACAGGTCAAAGTTTATCTCGCTAAAAGCATGAGTCTGGATCTGGCCGTCGCCTCCGTGATCGATCATTTCCAGCAGAAAGGCACGCTTGATCAGCTCGTCATCGCGGTTGCCGGCGATCACCGGGCCAAAGGTTTTTCTGAAACGGTCATCGAACAGACCGCAAAACAGCTGGCTACTCACGGCTCGCTGGAAGAGGTGCCGTTCTTCATGTGGTCACCTTCGATAGAAGGTCAGACGATTGAAAAACCCGGCACTGATATCGACGTCCTGCCAACCTTATTTAATCTCTTTGCGATTGACGTTCAGCCGGAACTGATCATGGGACATGATTTCTTTGATCCCCGCTATCCGGGATACGCCGACGACGACCGCCAGATTCTGACCAACAATTACCGTTATGACAAGCAAACCCGAAAATTCAGCGATCTGAACATTCCGCTGCAGCAGGCGATGGAAGAAAATGAACATTGGCTGCGAATTCACGAAATCGCCAATTTGATTTTAAAATATGATTATTTCGCAGAATAGCTTGGGCTTCAGCCCAGCGGCGATGATCGGTCTGCGCTGTTTCAGACCGTTTGTCCGTTCTGTTCTGTGCAGCCTGAAAATCATGCCTGCGCATAAAAAAAAGTGAAACCTTTCGGCATTCACTTTTTTATTCTTTGCTTGTGCTGCTTTGCTGATTCCTTTCATCAAACTGAGAAATCGAGAAAGTCCCAGACTTAGTTCTTGCCCAGCAGGCGGAACATGTTTTTCTTATACACTTCGACGCCCGGCTGATTGAACGGATTGACGTTGAGAAGATAAACGCTGACGGCGCAGGCTTTGAAGAAGAAGTAGCACATATAGCCGAAGGTTTCTTCCTTCATGTCCGGCATCGTGATGATCAGATTCGGCACATTGCCGGTGACTTCATGCGCTTCCAGCGTGCCCTGGCATGCCATCTTATTGACCCAGTCCAGGCTTTTGCCGGCCAGATAGTTCATGTTATCCAGATTTTCCCCGTCGCTTGGGAACGTGCCGTCCAGCGTCGGAGTCTCCACTAACAGCAGCGTTTCATAAAGCATTTTCTTGCCTTCCTGAATAAACTGGCCTAACGAATGCAGGTCGGTCGAGAACGTCGCGCTGCATGGCAGAATGCCCTTGCCTTCCTTGCCTTCGGATTCGCCGAACAGCTGCTTCCACCACTCGGCGATCATCGCCATCTGCGGTTCATAGGTGACCAACATTTCCGCATCCTTGCCCTGATTCTCCAGAATCCGGCGGGCAACGGCGTACTGATACGCCGGATTGACATGCAGATCCGGGTTCTTCAGATCTTCATACGCCTGGGCAAAGCCCTTCATGACCGCGTCGATATCAATCCCCGCCAGCGCCATCGGCAGTAAGCCGACCGCTGTCAAAACGGAATAGCGGCCGCCGATATCGTCCGGAATGACAAACGTTTCGTAGCCTTCCTTATCCGCCAGTTCTTTCAGAGTGCCGCGCGCCTTGTCGGTCGTCGCCAGAATCCGCTTCCGGCATTCTTCCTTGGAATATTTCTTTTCCATCAACTGCTTCAGCATTCTGAACGCCATCGCCGTTTCGGTCGTCGTGCCGGATTTGGAAATGACGTTAAGAACGATTTCCTTATTCTGAATATACGCTTCCACCTGCTTGAAATACGTGCTGGAGAACGTATTGCCGATGAAGATGACTTCCGGTCTGGCCTGACAATACAGCCCGCGCATCATCTCAATCGCTGCCCGCGCGCCCAGATATGAGCCGCCGATGCCGCATACCAGCAGCACGTCGCACTGGCCTTCCAGCCGTTTGGCCGCCGCCTTGATTCTTTCAAATTCTTCATGGTCATAGCTGTTCGGCCATTCGACCCAGCCGATGAAATCGTTGCCCGCGCCGCTCTTTTCATGCAGCTGGGTATGTGCCAGCGTTACCGCTTGTTGATAATCGAAAATGTTTTCCTGCAGATGCGCATGCGAAGTGTCAAATTTGATCATACTGTTTCTCCTTTATTTGCTTCCTCGATCCAGCGGTCCAGGTTTTCGGCCAGCGACCGGAATCCAATTTTCATGACTGGCAGACGACTGGCCTTCCCCCGCCCGCGTTCCTTGCGGAATGCCGTGGGATGCAGCGCTTTTAAGGACAGCCGCGCCTGATGCGTAGACTTGTCAAAATCAATAATTTTAACCTTCACGCGATCATGGACATGAACGAAATGATTAACGTCCTTAACGAAGCCCTCCGAGATTTCCGAGATGTGAATCAGTCCTGACGTTTCCTCATCCAGACTGACAAACGCCCCATAAGGCTGAATCCCGGTGATCGTTCCCTCCACGATTTGTCCGATTCGATACTGCATAGACGCCTCCAATCTTTTTTTATTATATCACCTCCTTGCGTTTTTGTGATATACTAATTCTCGAGGTGAGCACCATGCTTCAACAGATGTATCCGTTCTGGGCTGCGATTGTAGCCAATTTAACAGCGCAGCTGCTTAAGCCCGTTATCCGCTACATACGAACCCGGGATTGGGACTGGCATCTCGCCTTGGAAAGCGGCGGTTTTCCCAGCTCGCATACCTCGACGGTAGCGGCGCTGACGCTGGCCGTCGGGATCACGGATAATTTTTCGTCGACGTTATTTGCCGTCACGCTGATGTTTTCGCTGATCGTCGCTTACGACGCCGCCAACGTCCGTTATTATGCCGGACAGAACATCCGGATTACGCAGCAGCTGATCAAGGATATCCAGATTCTGACGCAGACCCGTCTGGACGATCCGATTTATCTGACCAAGGTCAAGGAAGTGCTGGGACACAAATGGATTGAAGTCTTCGGCGGGATTATCCTCGGCTTAATCATCGCCGGGCTGATGTATTTTATAAGATAAGGTGATAAATTATGGAAACCATGGAAACTCAAGTTAAAAATGTTATTGAAAAGATCCGTCCGTATATTCAGCGCGACGGCGGCGACGTGGAATTCGTCAGTCTGGAAGACGGCATTGTCACCGTTAAAATGCTGGGCGCCTGTTCCGAATGTCTGTCGTTAGACGCGACGCTGAAGGATGGGATCGAAGCGATTCTTCTCGATGAAGTTCCCGGCGTAACGGAAGTCCGCATGGCGCCTTCCGAGCCGTTGTTCTTCTAATCGCAGCGAAACAGGCAAAAAACCGCAGATGCGGTTTTTTTATTGGCTTCTCCCCTTTAAGATATCCCTGACGTTTAACGAATCAGGCAAGCTGGCCGACCATCAGCTGCGGAATCTGCCCCTGCACAATTTGCATAACCAGCGGAATCTTAACTTCAATCTGTTGGGGATCGAGCAGAAACGGGCTGATCACCAACATCTCCACGCTGATCTTCAAGTCGATTTCCAACAGAGTGCTGTTGATGCCATAGGCCGTGGACACGGCGTCGATCTGCCCAACCAGACTGTTGACGGCACGCATCCGGATGTCAATCGAAGGTCCGACGTTTGCCAGCAGCACCGATCCGGTCAGCATTCCGACCGGCAGAGAATAAATGATGCCCTTATCGTAATAAACAAGATGGGTGTGCGGGTCCGTTTCCCCTTCTTCCGCAGCATTCAGCGATTCCTGAGCAGCGTCCAGCGACAGGCTCATCAATTCATTCATCCGCTGCGTATCATAAACGATATCCGTAATGTTGCCCTGCCCATCCCGCTGTACCCGGATCAGATCTTCCGTTTTCAAATTCAGCGAATCGACCGCCCGCTTGATCACGGACGAGGCTGCATTGCGGACTTCGCTGGCAGCGACTTTCTCGACATGCGGCTTAAGCAGCGCATTGATCTGACTGAGCGTCCGGTTGCCCAGCCAAACCAGCGCCGCGGCGATCACGACGAGCGCCAGCCAGCGCCGGTTCCTATCCCGTTTCCGTTTTTTCATGCATCACCTTCAGCAGCGCTTCCTTCCCGCTCATTCCTATATATATTCCCAAGCGGGCGGCGGTTGACGTCATCGCTGTAATTTTTCCGTTTAACAGTCCGTCTTTTCCCGGTTTCAGCACCTGAAAGGCTGCGATTTGTTTTGTTTCCAGAACGTTCAGGTCCCAGCTTTCATCAACCAGCACCGCCTTTGTACAGACGATCATCCGACAGGTCCAGCGCGGCAGAAACAGCGTGATATCCATGAACCGATACGCCTCGATTTCCAATGTTTTTAACTCGATCATAGCCCAGCCTCCTCCCCTATCAGTATAGAGAAAGATTGACATTTGGTGCGTTCCTTTTTTCGAAACGCCAGAGGAAAAGCGAGGTGCTTCAGCCTGGCCATTCCCGATCGAATTTCGAAAAGAAAAACGACGAAACCAGGGCCACCCCGCCCCCCTCACTGTGAAAAATCAGGCATCCAGCCGCGAATTCAGGACTTTGACAAATTTCCGCCGCCTTTATCGCTGATAATCGTCTTGACTCATCCCCTCACTTTCAGACTCGCAATGATGCGTACATCCAAATAACGCTGATTGGGAAAACAGAAAATCTGCGGATCAATGTTTTTTGGAAGCGCTGAACTTGGAATTTTAAAACACAGTGTTGAAGATTGAATCTCTGTTCAACGGGAATTTTTTATTTTTTCCGACTTCCCTGCGCTCTTGCCGCACAACGGATAGGTTTCCGTAAAAATTCAGCTGATGATTTCACAATCGTTCAGTCCGTTTTCGCCATTTTCTTCTTCACTGAATTCGTAATCGTTGATCGACGAACAATCAAGAAATTCTGAAATGGTCATACTCAAACCGTTAGCCAGCCGATGCATCGTCTGCAATCCCGGACTTTTTGTGTGGCAATGCACAATGTTCTGAATCGTGGACATACTGACCCCGGAGATTTTGGATAATTCATACAATGAAACATCCCCGCGTTTGTGACATACGTCAAAAATCCGCTGTGAAATGAACTCCGCATATTTATCCTCGCTCATGTTTTTCACCTTCTTTTTGTCATAATAACAGGATGAGTTTCCAATTACTGCCATATTCGGTTATAACTCGTTGATTCTGAATTCAGGTTTTTCAGGCGTTTTCGCTCCTTTTGCCCCGTGATTCAGCGTCGCTGAAACCTTGCTTTTTTCATCTATTTGTACCGGGCATAAAAAAAGTGAACTGGCTTCGGGATTTCCCGTATTCATGTTCACTTTGATTTCCGGTTATAAACGGATTCCGATTTTTGTCAGATTTGAACGATGTTAATAATTCTTAACTTCCTGTTCAAAATAAGCCTGCGGATGAAAGCAGACCGGACAGACCTTCGGCGCCTGCTGAGTGGTGACCGTATATCCGCAGTTGCGGCATTTCCAGACGATCGGTTCCGCTTTTGCAAAGACTGTTTTGTTTTTCACGTTGCCCAATAACGCTAGATACCGCTCCTCATGTCCTTTTTCAATTTTGGCGACCTCGCTCATCAGCCGGGCGATTTCGGTAAACCCTTCCTGTTTCGCGGTTTCAGCGAATTCCCTGTACATTTCCGTCCATTCGTAGTTTTCTCCATTGGCCGCATCCTTCAGATTGATCGGCGTCTCCTGGATCTTGCCGCCATGCAAAAACTTATACCACAGCTTGGCATGGGCGTTTTCATTCGCTGAGGTTTCCTCAAAAATGCCCGCGATCTGACCATAGCCATCCTTGCGTGCCTGATCGGCGTAATATGCGTACTTTACCCGCGCCTGACTTTCTCCGGCAAACGCCGTCCATAAATTTTGTTCTGTTTTTGATCCTTTTAATTCCATGTTACCATTTCTCCTTTCCGGCATGGATCGCAATTTCCGCACGAATCATCTGCCGCAGCAGCACCGCTTGTCTTAACGCCAGATCGAATGTCTGAATACAGCCGGGATCCAGCTGATCGGCGATGCCTTTTTCCGCTAAGCGCACCTGATGCTCAGCGACGGCCGCCAATTCCGTAAGCAGGCTGTTGGTCAAATGGCTGCGGGTGATCTTTTCCGTTTCCTCATGAGGCAGCGTGCGGAAGCGCGAAGCGTCCGCATGACATTTCGGACAATCGTCCCGGATGAATTCCGAGTCCAGAATCAAGCCGCAGACCTCGCATTTTTTTAACATAAGCTTCCTCCTTATCCTATTTCTATTGTCCAGTATGCCCATGTCCGGCTGGGTCAATCAGACCTCCGCTTTAAAATCGAGCTTTTTCTATGTGACTGCGTTTTTTTATCAATTTCCCCCGATTTTTTTCAATCATGTCCGACATTCTTTGATTTTTTTCTTCATTTTTCTGATTTTTTTAACATTTTTATTGACTCCGATCAAATTTGGAATAAAATTAAACCATGTTTTCAGGAGGATGAGTTATGAAAATCACAGATCCGTTTGACGAATTTGGCTGCCTGCTGTTTGATGAAACGCTGATGCAGGAGCGGCTTCCGTATCCGATCTACAAGCGTTGGAAAGAAACCGTCGCCAAAGAAGATTCCCTGGACCGCAATACCGCCGACGCGATTGCGCATGCGATGAAGCGCTGGGCACAGGAAAACGGCGCCACGCACTTTACGCATTGGTTCCAGCCGATGACCGGCTCTACCGCAGAAAAACACGATTCCTTTATCGAACCGGATGAAAATGGTCAGCCGTTAGTTCGTTTTTCGGGCAAGTCGCTGATCAAAGGCGAACCGGACGCATCCAGCTTTCCCAGCGGTGGTCTGCGCGCGACCTTTGAAGCCCGCGGCTACACGTATTGGGACTGCACCTCGCCAGCCTTTATCCGTGACAACGTGCTGTGTATTCCAACCGTCTTTGTTTCCTATAACGGCGAATCGCTCGATAAAAAAGCGCCGTTATTGAAATCCATCGAGGCGATCAGCGCCGCGGCCACCCGGATTGTCAACATCTTCGGGGATAAAGATGTAAAACGTGTCATTCCGATGGTCGGTCTGGAACAGGAATACTTTTTGATTGACAAACGTTATTTTGAGCGGCGCCAGGATCTGGTGCTGACCGGACGGACGCTGTTTGGTGCAATGCCGGCCAAAGGACAGGAGCTGGAAGATCATTACTTCGGAAGTATTCCGTTCCGCGTCGCCGCTTTTATGAAAGAGGTCAATCAGGAACTGTGGAAATTGGGGATTTACGCCAAAACTGAACACAACGAAGTCGCGCCATGCCAGTTTGAAATTGCACCGATCTTCAGCAACGTCAACATTGCAGTGGATCAGAATCAGCTGACGATGGACGTATTGCGCAAAACCGCGGATAAGCATGGCTTCGCCTGCCTGCTTCATGAAAAACCGTTTGCCGGGATCAACGGCTCGGGCAAGCACAACAACTGGTCATTAGTCACCGACGATCGCCAGAACTTATTTGAACCGGGGGATAAGCCGGCTGAAAACATCCGCTTCCTGGTGTTTGTCTGCGCATTTATCAAAGCTGTCGATCAACATGCCGAGCTGCTTCGGATGTCATCCTCCGGCGCCGGCAACGACCACCGTTTAGGCGCCAATGAAGCTCCGCCGGCAATCATTTCAATCTATTTGGGCAGTTACATCGAAAACGTCCTAAACTCCCTGAAGGGTGCGGGGCAAACGATCGAGGATCAACAGGACAGTTCATTTACGCCGATCAGCGGTCTTTCATATATTCCCAAGGACAACACGGACCGCAACCGGACTTCGCCGCTGGCCTTCACCGGCAATAAATTTGAGTTCCGGATGCTGGGTTCATCCCTGTCTGCCTCGTTTGCCAACGTCGTGCTCAATACAATCACTGCCGATGTGCTCAACGAAATCGCCGGGCAGCTTTCTGATTTAAAATACAAGCAGGACATCCGCGCCCGCGCCCTGGAAATTTGTACGCAGATTTTAAAAGATCACGAACGGATTCTGTTCTCCGGCGACGGTTATTCCCAAGAGTGGGTCGCCGAAGCCAAACGCCGCGGATTGCCAAATATTCCATCGTTTATCGAATCGGTCAGCGCCCTGACTTCACCGAAAACTGTCGAGCTGTTTACGCGCAATCACATCTTTACGGAAAAGGAACTGAGCGCCCGCAGCGAGATTATGAACGAGCAGTATGTGAAGATTTCCGAGATTGAAGCCAAGGTTCTGATTGACATGACGCGTACGGAAATCCTGCCGCTTGTCGCCCGGGAAATCCAGTCGCTGGCTTCGACACTGCGGGCGCTGGATCAGCCGGCTTCCTATTTCAGAAAGCAGCTGGCCCACTTAAATGAACTGATGGACCGAATGGATAAAGGCGCTGAACGTCTCGAAAGCAAACTGAAAGAGATCGACGGCGTCGGCGACTATCATGAGCGCGGCATTCGCTTCTATTATGAAGCTGCTCCGCTGATGCAGCAGCTTCGCAGCGCGATTGACGAGCATGAAACAGTTTTTGATAAAAAACAATACACATTGCCAACCTACGAAGATATCTTATTTCACAGCAATTAACTCGTTCCAGGGATCCAATCCGGATCCCTTTTCTTTATATAGTCCTTATATAGTCCTTGCCGCACCAGATGATGCGTCGTTCCTCAAAAAAAACGGGCGAAACGCCCGTTAAAGCATATCGTCCGATCGGATATTCTTTTCTTTCAGCCGGCTGCTGACAAATCCGCGGACGACGACATAGAGAACCGCAAACACCGGCACGCCCAGAAACATGCCGAGAATGCCGAACATCCCGCCGCCGACGATAATCGAAAACATGACCCACAAGCTTGGCAGGCCCAGCTGATCGCCCAGAATCATCGGGCCGAGGATATTGCCGTCAAACTGCTGCAGAAGCAGGACGAAGACCGCGAAGATCAGCGAGTAAATCGGATCGACGATAAACAGGATAAAGATGCCCGGCACCGCGCCGATAAACGGGCCAAACACCGGAATCATGTTCGTCAGACCAACGATAAAGCTGATCAGCACCGCAAACGGCAGCCGCATGATCAACATGCCGATGAAGCAGATCACGCCGATGATCAGCGAATCAATCATTTTCCCAATGATGAAGCTGTTGAACATCCGCGACGTCAGCCGACTCAGCTGAATCAGCGACTCCACCCGGTTCTTTGGCAGAATCGCATATGCCAGCTTTTTAAACTGTTCAGTAAATCGTTCTTTTTCCAACAGGATATAGACTGCGATAATCACCGCGATAAAGAAATTGAACGTCTGGCGGACAAACAGCCAGGAATAATTCAAGATCTTCGGCACGTAATCCTTAGCCATTCCCAGCATGGATTCCAGCAGCGCTTCGCTGGAATTAAACAGAATTTCCAGCCAGCCGGTTTTAAAGCCCAAACCTTCCGTAATTTCGTTCAGCAGCGTATTGGCTTTTCCCAGATAATCACTGAGTTGCGTCGACAAGGTCATAACGCTTTCCAACAGCTGCGGAATTAAAATCGCCATAAAGCTGATGAGTACGATGAACAGGAAAATGATCGCCGCCGCAACGCCGATTTTACGCTTGCTTGCCGGTTTCATTTTTGATTTTGCCAGCCACTTCTTTTCCACTCGGGCCGTTACCGGCGCCAATAAAAACGCCAACGCAAAGCCGAGGATAAACGGAAGCAGAATGCCGAGGATATTGCCCAGAAATTCCTTAAGCTGCGGAAATTTTGTGATCAGAAAATAAAAACCCAATAGTAAAATGCCCGAACAAGTCAGGGCCAGGATATTCTCTTTGGTTTGTTCTTTAAATTTAAATTTCATGGTGTGATCTCCCTTACTGTTATTTTAACATACTCGACCCTTTTCTATATTTAAAATTCTATTAAATTAACGTAGTTTATGATAAAATAAAAATGTAACTTAAGGAGGAAATTATTCATGAGAGGTATTTTATTAATTAGCCATGGTCAGTATGCAGAAGCTTTCAAAGGTTCTCTGAAAATGATCGCGGGCGAAGTTACAAATCTGTATTCCTGCTGCCTGCTGCCAACGGATGGCCCGGAACAGTTCAAGGAAAAACTGAACGCGCTGAAGCCGGAGTTGGACAAGTACGACGAAGTTCTGGTCTTTGCGGATCTGTTCGGTGGTTCCCCATGCAACACAACATTTGTTGAATTCGCGACGAATCCGAAATTCCATTTCATCGCCGGCATGAACTTCCCGATGGTTCTGACAGCGATTCTGTCGGAAGGCGAAGCGGTTGACAGCCTGATCGCCCAGGGACGCGAAGGCATCGTTGACGTCAAAGCGTTCATGGCCAGCATGAGCTCGGACGAAGACTAATTTATCCCTTATCCTTAAACAAAGAAGGCGGAAAATTTCCGCCTTTTCTTATGCTTCAGATTTCTGATATCCTCCGGAAAAGGTCGTCAGGAAACGGCCAGTTCCTCATGATAGAGCTGTTGCGCGAGGTTGTGATAATGGTCGTGAATTCGTTCCAGATCGGTCAGCACTTCGCTGAAGACGACGCACAGCGAGCCGTCGATCTGTTGGCTGCGCAGCCTTTTAATCTGATCCTGACGGCTTTTCTCACAATACTGGTCCATCTGTTCCTCCAGCTGATCAATATGCTGCAGCGTCTCTGTCCGATGATATTCCTCAATCGCCGGCAGCAGCGCCGCCGTCTGATCCAGAATCAGCCGCAAATCCGCCAGCTCCCGATGTGCTTCCGGGGTCATCTTCTGTTTCTCTTTCAAAATTTGGGAGGCATGTTCCGATAAATTGACAACATGATCGCCCATCCGCTCCAAATCGCTGTTGATTTTAAACAAAACGTTTAACCGTCGGGAGTCCTCAACGTTCATCCGGGCTGTCGCCACATAGGGGATGGCGTCAATAATCTTACGGTGCATTGCGTCGATCTCGCTTTCCTGCGCCAGAATCTTCTCTTTATCCCATTCCAGTGTCGTCAAACCACGGAAGGCTTCATCCAGGCTGGACTGCACTAGAGTATACATCCGATTCAGCAGTTCGCTGATCTCATGCAGCGAAATCGTCACATTGCCCAGGCGCTGCTCCGGGATGCGCGTGATTTCAATCGCCGGCGACGGCGTTTCTTTCTCCTGCGGCAAAAGCTTCATCGACAAAGCGGCCAAACCATTCCCCAGCGGAAGCAGAACCAGGGTAGTTACAACGTTGAACAGCGTGTGAAAGTTTGCGATCTGCGCCGCCGGATTGGCCGGCGTCCACTGCCCGATCCATGCGGTCAGCGGCAGCGCCAGCACCGCAACGGAGAACAACAGCGCCCCGCCGATGTTGAATAACAGATGAACCAAGGCAACCCGCTTCGCGTTCCGGCTGGAGCTTAACGACGAGAGCACCGCCGTGATGCATGTTCCAATGTTCATCCCGAACAGAATAAAGACGGAGTGCTGCAGCGTAATCAGGCCATTGTTGGCCAGCGTCTGTAAGATGCCGATGGAAGCGCTGGAGCTTTGGATGATCGCCGTAAAAAGCGCGCCGGTCAGAACCGCAATGATCGGATTATTAAACGCGGTAATTAACGACAGGAACGTCGGATCGTTCCGCAGCGGCGCCATGGCATCGCTCATCATCCCCATGCCAATAAACAGGATACCGAGACCGCCGACAATCATCCCGATCGCGTTGGTCTTTTCTTTTTTCAGGAAGACAACCATAACCACCCCAACCAGGGCAATCGCCGGAGCCGCCGCTCCGATATCCAGAGCGATCAGCTGCCCGGTGATCGTCGTTCCAATATTTGCCCCCATGATCACGCCGACTGCCTGCGGCAGCGTCATTAACCCTGCATTGACAAAACCAACCGTCATCACCGTCGTTGCACTGGAGCTTTGAATTAAAGCCGTGATCAACGCCCCGACAACGACCCCCATCAACCGGTTTGAAGTCAGGCGTTCCAAAATTGACTGCAGCCGGTCCCCGGCGCACAGTTCCAAACCGTCGCTCATCATCTTCATCCCGTAAAGAAATAATGCCAAACCGCCCATCAAAGCGATTACAAAACTAAGTTCCATACTTGTGCAATAACCCTTTCCTCATATAAGCAAGCCTATTATAAAGGAAAAAGCGAAATCCTGCTCAACAGAATTGTTAAGATTCCGTTAACAGGGATTCCTTTCATCATTTTAAATGGAATGGATTAAAGTTCCCGTACCCGGCCAAAAAAAAAGTGATGTCCGAAGACACCACTTTTGAGAGTTTTGATATTAAGCCAGAACTCCGAAGAAAGCCAGAACGATAGCGAATAAGACAACAACTAGAATCAACTTGTTGGAGTTCATCCACTTCTTGCCCAGCATCCAGTAGCACAGAGCTGCGAATAATGCAGGGAACAATGCAGGCATGATGCTGTCAGCATATTTCTGCAGGTTGAATTCGTTAAACATTTCTTCGCCTGTTTCAGGGTCAATGCCTAAGCTCATTTTCAGAGTAGCCAGAGGGAACTTAACGTTCAGCGCGATCATGCCGCCGACAACCGTCAGGCCCAGGACAGAAGCAGCTTCCGTCAGAGCATTCATTGTGCCGGACAGGGAAGTAACCAGCTTAACGCCTTGTTCGTAGCCCATGTCAAACATCTTTGTACGGAATAACAGGACGGCAACCATCCAGATTTCCCAAATTGCGATACCTAAAGCATTGCCTTCCAGAGCCATTGTCGCTGCGATAGATCCGAAAACCGCACCAGCGATCATACCGAAGATTGTATCACCGATACCAGCGAATGGTCCCATCAACGCTGTCTTAATCGAAGCGGCGACGTCCAGACCAGAACCAGTTTCAGCTGTCTGTTCTTCGATAGCGATATTCATACCAACAATGATATCACCCATTGCAGGCTGTGTGTTGAAGAATACGGAATGTGTTCTCAACGCCTTCTGCTTCAGCTCAGGACGATCGCCATACAGCTTGTCGATAACCGGCAGCATAGTGGTCAGGTAGCCCAAGCCCTGCATACGTTCATAGTTCCAGCCGATCTGAGAGTTCCAGATCCAGCGCAGATTCAGACTTCTTAATTCCTTCTTAGTGAACTTCTTACTATTCGTCATAATCGTCGTCGCCTCCCTGTGCAGCGCCTGCAGCTAACTTAGCAGTAGCATTCTGATAAGTGATCAAAGCTGCGGCTGTACCGATCAAGGCAATACCCAGAATCGGCATATTGATATAAGCGGCTAATACGAAGCCCAGAATAATGAACTGCGGCTTCTTCAGAACTGGCAGGTAACGCATCAAGATTGCGAAACCAACGACTGGCAGCAATCCACCAGCGAACTTGAAGCCGTTCATGATGAATGCCGGAATGATCTTGATCAGAGTGTCAACGACGCCCTGGCCAGCAACCAGCAGTAACAGAACAGGCAATCCGCGGGACAGGCCCCAAGGAATGATGCCTAATGTGTTCATCAGCGCGATACCCTTTGTGTTGTCTTCTTCAACATACTTGTCAGCGATGTGCTGGAATGCAGTGTTGGAGAAACGAGCCAGGATGTCCAACTGTGTGAATAATGCAGCTAATGCGATACCGATTGAAGAAGCCATTGCAATCGGGTCAGCGCCGGAAGCAGCGCCTAACGCTGTCGCGATCATACCGGAAGAAGTGATGTTCGGAATCGAAGCACCTCCGTATGTGCCAGCGCCTAACTGAGTCATCTGTAACGTACCACCAACGATCAGGCCATATTTCATATCGCCTACAACAACGCCGGTGAATAAGCATGCAAGAATACAGTTGTTGAAACCGATGTTCCAAGACAAACTATCGACGATGCTCCAAAATGCCCATGCTGTGATCAGCAGGATTTGGATAATACTCAACCCTCCAGACATAAATAGTCCTCCCTTTCTAACCTTTTGTGTCTTTGGTTTTTTCCGGTTGCCCGGATCCTCGAAAACCATTTCAGCCGGGCTGAGATCCGCGTGGCTTCTTACGCGATTTCGCAGACCGGATGTAACCGTTTTCTCGATGATTAAATGATACACTAGAAAATGGGATTTGTAAACCCTCAACACATATTTTTCACATAATTCAAAGAAATTTTCACAAAATTTGATGGTTCATTTTCTGTATTAAACACGTGTTAAAATTCATGAAAAAGCCCTGTATACAAGCTTTATTAGCAATTAATTTCGCTAATTTTCCGAACGGTTAATCCCGTTTTTTTTCTTTGCAAACTTTCACATTTTCTCCCCATGTTTCATAAAATGATTTGTTTTCCAAAGAAAGTTAAGCATTATTTCAGTCTATTCCGCAGCCTTTGGTTTTAGAACTTGAATATAAAAAAAACAGGATTGCTCCTGTTATGAAATCTGTTTGGCCAGCTCCGTCAAATCCGCCGCCAGCGCTTCAATTTTTTCCCGTTCGACCTCGTCGTCATGATTGGTCGCGGTGTTCTCAACGATCAGCGAGCCGTTGAGGTTTTTGCCGCGGCAGACGATCATGCCCTTTTCATAGAAGGACAACGACGTATACTTTACATGATCCTCATCGACCAGGCTTGTGTGCAGCTTCGCTTCCGGATCTTTCGCCTTGACGATTGCTTCCAGCTTTTCGGCGTTGGCCTTGCTGGCTTCAAAATAGCCGATGCCCAAGCGCGGGCCTTTGCCGACGCAGTCCAGAATGATCACATTGCGGTCCTTAATCGTATTGGGCAGCGCGTCGCGCAGCATATAATCTCCGACATGCGTGCCGTTGCCGCCGTCGGTCAGCACAAAAGCCACTTTATCCCGCAGCTTTTCCGGCAGCCGCTGAGCGATCAGATACGCGGCAATGACTCCGGAAGTATTCCGATTCAGATTGACTTTATTGCCGATCCGAAACGTCATCATAAACGAAACGACGACCAGCGCGATTAAAACGCCGAGAATTAACACGGACATCGCCAGATTATCCTGAAAATTGATCTTCCGTCCCAATCCCAGAAGCAGGATCAGCCCCAGCACCATGCTTAAGATCGCCGGCGTGTTCATCGGCAGAAACGAGGAAGAAAAACTGGCGTTGCCATCCAGCGGAAAATAGCGGATCGGATTGCCGAAATCGTGATTGAGCGTGTCGTAATGCGCGACGAAGATCGTCTTCGCCTTGCCGACGTTGCCGATCATCAAATTCATCCCCCTGGTTCTTTTTTTCTTTCCGATCGCCCCGCGCACGGAATAGCCCAGCGCCTGGAAATCCTTGCCGATCTCGTTGCAGAAGAAATTCTTCTCCTTGCGGGTAAACCGGCGGCCGATCGTCAGACCATATTTAATAATCAAATCATCAATATTCATAATAACCTCCAGCGAACGCGCTTGCACGAACGTCCGTTTATTACTTTCTGCCCCACTTCTTTGGCCACTTGAATGGCGAGTTCTTCATCTTCGCCTGCTGCTGCCGATGCGCTTCCTTATCCGGAATAAACTTATTAAAGCAATGCACCAATTTCGTACTGCTGTACGCGTTGATGAATACAAATTCTTCTTCACTGACGCGAATCACCAGCATATCCATACCGGCCTTGCCCTGGCGGAACACCCATTCCTGTACCTCATCCCAGCGCACCATCTGACAAAACTCCTCGTCGCCCCGGGTATAAACCACAAAATAATCAGGATAGGCTTCCAGCACGGTGTAATCCGGCGTTTTCCATAAAACCAGCAGTGCCACAATGATCAGAATGGCGCCTACAATCCAGACAAACTGCGCGGCGATCATCAAAATTCCGACCAGAATGCAGACGATGATCGAAACATACGGCTTGATATTAATCGAAACGACCGGCTTCCCCGACTGCGGCAAATCGGCGATCCGACACAGCTTCGCTCTCATTTCTTCCATGTTCTTCACCTCTTGCGTTTCATTATAACAAAATTCCCTGTATTCGTCATTCAAAATTCGACCAGAATCCAAAAGCGCTGCTGAAACCACATGCCCCTTCGTAAAAAAACAATGGGATTGTTCAAGACACTTGAACTTGGAAAAGCCGCTGCGGAATCGGGTTCTAAGCAGCGTCACCAATCAGAAACAGCGAGATCAGGCTCTCTGTCAATTCTGATTCAACGTTGCCATTTGTTTATTTTATACGGTTCAGAAACGGAAAAATTCCGGCTCTAACCACAGCTGAACAAGCCGAACTTAATTCATCTGTCCTTTCCTTTTCATTTTGCATTATGGAACCCGGCCATGTCCTTCTCCATTATTGAAATCTGTGATGTCCGACCTTTTTCAACATTCAAAAAGAGTACAAGCAAAATTGAAGCTTATTTCGAAAGAGAACGTCAAGCATCCCATGAACGTTCTTTTCACTTTGCGGATAATGGTTCATCATTTTCCCATGGGGGAGTTATTTCCCCTTTTATACAATATCAATCGTGCAGGATTTTGTTGAGCCGCGGATATCCGCTGGGGTAGAATGACTTTTATTTTTTCCAAGTCAGTTCAAGCGGAAATAGAATCAAAGCGATGCGGGTTTTAAGCGTGAAGCGGAAACCGAGGGAAAACCTGAGAAACTGTTGCTCAACGAATTTCAAGCGGTGACGACACCCAGAACAGCACGTCTTGAAAACCCTCGAGACTATCTCAAATTCATGACAGCCTTCAAATCAGCGGTCAGCCTTCAACTGATCCGGTTTTCTTTCCCTCCCTCTTCCCACGAATCATAACCGATGCGTGGCAATTCTGCATTTTTCCTCGTTTTTTCCTGGATTTTTGTTATAATGGAAAGGAAAAACAGAAAGCAATAAATTGAGGAGTGAGAAAAGCATGTGGATTGTAGCGTTTATAACCGTGGTGGCGGTGTTGATCTTCGCCTCGCGAATGAAAGAATTAAAGGACGCGCGCGAAGCGATTGCCGCGGCGGGGGGAATCAGTTCCAAATATCAGTGCATGGATTTTTCCAAAGGGCCGAAAATCGCCTATATCGTCCTGTCGATTCTGGGTGTACTTTCCGGAATTTACGGATATACCATTCAGGATTACACGACCGTCGCGCTGGGCGTTCTGATCTTCTTTTTGTTTCTGGCGGAATTCTTCATGGCCAACATCCAGTACAAGTTCTATTACAGCAACAGCGCCTTTATCAACCGCGGCAAAGTCGTGCGGTATAAAAGCATCAAGGACTTTGAAAAGAAAAAGATGCCGATGGCCTTCGTTACCGTCATCACCTACAGCGGCGATAAGCATTTAGTTCCGCCCAAGGCTTTGACCATCATCAAAGAACAAATGCAGAAAAAAGAGAAATAAACAGAAAATCCGCAGATCCGCGGATTTTTTTATTTGACAGCCTTTCTCTTCCGACGCTTTCTTCCCGGATGATGCGCTGAAATGAGAATTTATTGGCGCATCAAAATCGCAACCGCCTCAGCCAGCGAATTCACTACGATCTGCGCTTCCTGTTTCACTGCGGCGGGGGAGGAATGAAACGTAAAGCTTGGCGACGTCGTCCGCAATAGCGGAATATCATTATAGGAATCGCCGATGCCGGCTATCGTATCCAACGCCAAATGGGACTTCAGGATTTCAATGCCTTTCCCCTTGGAACAACCGCGCGGGGCGACGTCGATCCATTCCTCATTTTGAAATGCAGCAAGCGAGGGAAACTGCGTATTGATCTTCATCGCGATCTGCCGGGCGTAATCGTCGGTTTTGGCATACAAGGATAATCCGTAAATATCACTGGGCAACTCACTTATGCGGGTAAAGATCCGGTAAGGAATCGCGGTTAAAATCGACGCTGACGCCGGAATCTGACCGTCCGGCAGCCGTTGGCAATACGTGCCTTCGCAGGTCTGATAGTAAAAATCCAGCTTTGAGTCAAACATCCGCCCAACCTGAACAGCGGTATCATGATCAATACAGGCTTTATAAATTGTTCTTCCTTTATCGTCCAGAATCAGCGCTCCGCTGCTCAGAATCATGAAATCACAGCGCAAAACGCCGCGAATCGGCTCGGTTACCCCGGGCAGCGGCCGGCCGGTGCACAAACCAAAGCGGTGTCCCTGCCCTTGGAACGCCCGAATCTGCCGCAGATCCTCAGGCTTGAACGTCCCTTTGAAGAATAATGTCCCGTCAAAATCACTCGCCAAAACTTTCATTTCTTCCCACTCCTCTATCCGCCTGAGCGATGCTCAGACGTCCTCTGTTTACATTATACAGATCCAGCCCTGACTGTCAAAGTCCTGCGTTGTATCCTGGAGCCTTCTGAAAATGTCCGAAAAAACAAAAAAAGAACAGCCGCCCCGGCGATCGCTCGCCCGAAACGCGACTGTTCTTCCTGATTTTAATTTACAGTTTCACCTGATTAAAGGTCTTTGATCAGCGGCATGAAGTCGATTTTTTCTTCTGTCGGAACCATCTGCGCTGTAAATTTGACGCCTCTGTCATTCAGCTCTCTGAATGCAGCGACATCTTCCGGCGTAACGCTGACCGAACGCTTGATCTGCGTCGAACCGTGCTTGTTGGACATGTTGCCGACGTTGACAACCGGGAACATATAACCGGCGTCCGCAACCTGCTTAATCGTTTTCGGGCCTTTCAGAACGATGAAGATCCGATCCGTCGGGTAAGCTTCGCTCTTCAGTCTTTCCGCTGCTTTTTCAGCCGGCAGAATCGACAGCTTAACCGTTGACGGGCAAGCCATCTTCAGGGCGATTTTCTGAATTTCATCCTTCGCTGCCATATCATCGATAACCATGATACGCGTAGCGTTTAACGTATTCGTCCAGACAGCTGCAACCTGACCGTGGATCAATCTTTCGTCAATACGAACATTTACAATTTCCATAAGTGTAATTCCTCCCTTTGTAAGCGTTTAATTTGACTATTCACATTTTAGCGTAATTCCAGAGTCGTGTCAATATTTCCATTTGGACACTCCCCGCGCTTTGTCTAAATGTTATTTCGGTTAAAACCTGAAAAACGCGCTCAACGGAGGTGATAGAAGACATTTTGCGCAGGATTAAGCGCTTACAATTCGATCAGAAATTTTCTTCAGCTATAAATTTTTTTGGTTAGCGCCTGTGAACTTTTTGTGAAACTCTTTCAGAAACAATCTTTCATCCCTTTTGCTTTGTAAATCACGGCAAACTTGAGTATAATGAAAAACGGCGGTGATGAAATGACCTGTTTAAAGGTAATGACCTTCAATTTAAAAAATGACATGTTCTTTACACGGAAGAATCTGCGCTGGGATACCCGCCGGCAGTATGTCCGCAATCTGATCGCTTCCACCTCGCCGGATATCATCGGCGTCCAGGAATTAAGCGACGTGATGCGCGAACAGCTGCAGGCGCTTTTACCGCAATACCAGTTCGTCGGTCAGGCGCGCAATCGCCGGCGGCAGTTCATGAACGAACATTCCGATATTTTGTTTCTGAAAGATCGCTTTGAACTGCTTGGGGAAAAAACGTTCTGGCTGTCAAAGCAGCCGGATCAAGCCGGCAGCCGGACCTGGACGAGCGTTTTCCCGCGGATCTGCACGATGGCGCAGCTGAAAGATTTGGAAACTGAACAAGTCTTCCGCGTTTTCAACACCCATCTGGATCATTTGCTGGCCTACACCCGGACCTTTGAAATCCGCACGATTATTGATGAAATGCAGCGGCTTCAAGAGGAAACAGCCTGTCCGTTAATCCTGATGGGCGATCTGAACACCACGATGTCCAGCCGCTCGCTGCAGCTTCTGATCATGCCGGAAAATCGGCTGCGGCTCAAACCGGTCTATGATTCCTCGGCAGCGTTCAACACGCTGCATTATGGCAAGGGCCGGTTAAAGGAAGATCGCCTGCCGATCGACTATATTTATGTCAGCGAGGATTTCGACGTTCGCTCAACACGGATCATTACCACCTGTTTCAACGGATTATATCCATCCGATCACTATCCGGTCATTTGTCACCTGGTTAAGAAAGGAAATGCAGAATCATGAGGGATTATTTGGAATTATTCGCAACCTTCAGCAAGCTGGGGCTGTTCACCTTCGGCGGCGGCTATGCGATGCTTCCGCTTTTGGAATCGGAAATCGTCGAGAAGAAAAAATGGGCGACCTACGATGAAATCACCAATTACTACGCGGTCGGTCAATGCACGCCGGGCATCATTGCGGTTAACGTTTCGACCTTTATCGGCTATTATCAAAAAGGCGTGCTGGGAGCGCTGGTCTCGACCTTCGGCTTCGTCTTCCCGTCGCTGGTCATCATTATCATCATCGCGGCGTTCATCCAGAACTTTGCGAGCCTGGCGATTGTCCAGCATGCTTTGGCGGGTTTGCGCGTTGGCGTGTGCGTCCTGGTACTGACTTCCGTCTACAAGCTGATCAAAAACGGCGTCAAGGACGGCTTCGGCATTGCGATGTTTATCTTCGCGTTTGTGCTGTCGCTGTTTACCAACATTTCAGTCGTCTTCATCACGCTGGGGGCCGGCTTATTTGGATTCTTAAAATATAAGCTGGGAGGGAAAAAGGCATGAGTTTACTGATTCAGTTATTCCTTGAATTTTTCAAGATCGGTCTGTTCGCTGTCGGCGGCGGTTTAGCCACCATCCCGTTTTTACACCAGCTGGCGGAAAAATACACATGGTTTACCGTAGAGACGTTGGTCGACATGATTGCGATCTCGGAATCAACGCCGGGTGCGATGGGCGTCAACATGGCGACCTACACCGGCTTTACCACCGCCGGCATTCCCGGCTCGCTGGTTGCGACGCTGGGACTGGTGCTGCCGAGCATCGTCATTATCATCATCATTGCCCATTTCCTGAAGCAGTTCAGCGACAGTCCGGTTGTCAAGGCGATCTTCACCGGATTGAAGCCGGCGGTCGCCGCGCTGATCCTGTGCGCCGCGCTGAATCTGGTCAACGTTTCCGTGATCAACCTGAGCGCCTTTCAGGCATCCGGCAGTCTGATTGATCTGTTTCCGTTAAAAAATATTATTCTGTTCGCCGTGCTGTTATTCTTAACGACGAAAATCAAAAAGCATCCGATCGTCTGGATTGCCCTGTCGGCAGCGGTCGGCGTCCTGCTTCAGTTCTGATCTGTACGCTCCCCGCTTTGGGGAGTTTTTTTATTGGCCGCAGCCACGCCCGGAAGACAAACTTCATATTCATTTTCCCAGCGCAATTTCAGATCCTTTTGCGATGCGCAAAAGCGCTCAATCAAAAACCCGCAGTCTAACCGCGGGCAATTTTAGCTGGATAGGCTTTCTCAAACCAGAGCGTAAACAAGCCCAGAATAAGCGGACAGAGCGTGTTGATCAGCGCCGCCAGCTCAGGAACCGCGCTGCGCAGGATCGCGTATGTTCCTCCCGCGCTCACGGCGTAAAGCAAGCCCCAGGCCAGCGTCAGGATCAGATTGGTCCGCATGAATAAAGGATTCTGATAGGCCGCGTCACCATGATACTTTTCTTTAGAATAGTGCGCGCTTAACGGTATCGGCGTCAGGCAGGAAAGCAGCCATAATAAGCTGAACGCCAGATAAGAAAGCGGGATAAGCCAACGCAGATCAGCGCCCTGCAGCGCTATCAGAGCGAAGGCCGCGACCAACAGGCCGGTAAATCCGTCATAGATCGTCAGCGTCCATTTTTTGCCAGAGAGCGCCAGTCCCGCCGCCATCACAATCGCGGCGCTGGCGCCCAGCGAAGCGGAAAATGGCAGAAGCATCCACAAACAGCACCAGGGCAGGATCAACAGAAGCATGTTGGTCCTTTTCTTCCCTTTTTCCAAATCTGAGGGAATGGAATTCCCCGGGCCGCTGAAATAGCGGTCCCAGTCCATCAAAAGAGTCAAATCGCCCCACGTTTTGTAACGGCCTTCCATCATTGCCTGCTCGCCCCGCAGTTCACCGCGGGCAATCGCCTGCCAGACCTCTAACGGCGTTTCCACGCGCGTCGTATAGGGCTTCGTTCCCAATGGACAGAGTTCGCAGGTCTTGCCCAGCGTCAGCTGATAGCCGGTCTGCACGTCCGTATAGAAAATCTCAAATACCCGTTCTTTTCCATCAAACGCCGCCGGATTATACAGCGCCGCCATCTGGCGGGTAAACTGCTCAGCCTGGCGGACTTTTGTCTTCTGCGGATCGTTCTGTTCCTTTAGATTCTGGATATTCCAGCTGGCATTCGCCAGACTGATAAACGTTTCTTCCGGCAGCAGCGGCTCGCTTAAGCGCCGCAGCGTGCTGTCAGACAGCGTTTTGGTCCGGGCGTATTCCTGCCCGGCCTGCGTAACCTGAGCCAGATACGCCAAGGTCTGCCGGCGCAGCTCGGGATGAGCGAACAGCTCACCTTGAGGACATAATATTTTGAGACTGTCGCCGAAGGCCAGGTCAAACTGCCGGATCAGCGCTTCGTAATTGTTCTCAACCGTCGTAAAGCCGCAGGTAGAGATCAGGATCGATTTCATCGGGGCATTCTGATCGCGCCGGGGATGAACCGGACGCCCGTACGCGTCCCTTTCCATCCAGGGCAGATTCAGCGGCAGACAGCGGTCAAGCAGTGTTTTCACCGGTCCCGGCATGCCGAAATAGTATAATGGGAAGCTCCACAGGATCAGATCGGCTGACCGCATTTCGTCCAGCACCTCCGCCATCGCATCCGGGATAACGCACACACCCGGCGTCGCGGTCCAGCAGCGGAAGCATCCCTGACACGGGCTTAAGTTCAGCTCATTGATCATCCTTGTTTTAACGATCAGCGGACTTTCCAGCTCCTGCCGCAGCCCCTCAAGAAACGCCTGCGTCAGCTGAAACGTATTGCTGGCAGCGCCGCGGGGACTGCCGTTAAGCGTCAGAATTTTCATTTTCAATCTCCTTCAGCCGCGCGATGCAGCGCTCAATCCAATCCCGGCACATCTGCGTATAGGCCCGACCGAAATCAGCGGTCATTTCCCAAACCACCGCATCAAAAGGCGACTGGGTCAGCGCCTGATACTGTTCGATCAAACCAGCGACTGATTCCATCTCTCTCTGGCGGACTTTGTAGACCTGCGCTAACCGTTCAAGCATTTCCCGGTTTTCGTGGGGCGAACGGCGGCCGGAAAAGAAGATCCGCAGCAGTACCTCGCTGCGCGTCGGCATCATTTCCATACTCAGATCGCTCGCTAACCAGCGGTCCAGTTCAGCTTTGCCCTGAGCCGTGATCGCATACACTCGCTTGTCTGGTTTTCCCGTCTGGACTTCAATCCGGGAATGAAGCAGTCCTTCCGCTTCCAGCTGGTTCAGCTCACGGTAGATCTGACTGGTCTGCGCCTGCCAGAAAAACGACAGGGAATCGTTGAACACTTTCGCCAGTTCATACCCGGTCATCTCGCCATAATTCAATAATCCAAGCAAGCCTTGTTTCAGCGCCATCCCTCTAACCCTCCTTCGTTAATATTCCACAAGTAGAATATCATCCTTGACCTGAAATGTAAAGGAGGAGAACTCCGATCGGCGCAGGCAGAATTCTCAAGGCTTGGAAAGGACATGCAGCTCTTGAAATCATCCGGCTTCCAAGCGGATGTCCGCCCTCTGAACCCTTCTTATCAGCCACTCCTGCTCTGGCCGGACTCCCAATCAGCACGCAAAAAAAGCCTTCGTCGGAAGGCTTTCTTTGTGACCTAAAGGGTTGATATGATTCCCGGTTATAAGCCAGGTGGGTACCCTGTTCAGATTTTTAGGATCCCCTGATAAATCAGAGTTTTCGACACCAAACTGAAACGTCCGGATTCCCATATATCAAGTGTTGGAAATATATGTGTTCCCTTTAGGCATTAGTATTATAGCACGCATTTTTTTAATTATGAATGCTTGACATTTGGAAACTTATAGAAAGTGTTATTTTTCCAGCGCGATGTGCAGTTCTTTCAGCTGTTTTTCATCCACGGTGTTCGGCGCTTCGCTCATTAAATCCGATGCACTGGCCGTTTTCGGGAACGCCACGACGTCGCGGATGTTGTCGGTGCCAGCCAGAATCATGACCAGACGTTCCAGACCGATGCCCACCCCGCCATGCGGCGGCGTGCCGTAACGGAAGGCGTCGATGAAGAAACCGAATTTTTCGCGGGCTTCCTCCATCGACATGCCGATCGCCTCGAAGACCTTCTCCTGGACATGCTGGTCGTGGATTCGGATCGAGCCGCTCAACAGCTCATAGCCGTTGAGCACCAGGTCATACGCCCGGGAATAACAGTTTTCCGGATCGCTCATCAGCTTGTCGACATCTTCCAGATTCGGGCTGGTAAACGGATGATGCGCGGCGACATAGCGCTGTTCTTCCTCGCTGTATTCAAACATCGGGAAGTTGGTCACCCACAGGAAGTTGTAACGGCTCTCGTCGATCAGATTCAGCTGCCGTCCCAGCTTCACACGCAGTGCGCCCAGCGCCGTCTGGGCTACCTTCGCCTTATCGGCGATCATGAAGATCAGATCGTTGTCCTTTAAGCCCAGCGTTTCGATCAGGGCGTTCTTTTCTTCCGGCTTGAGCACCTTGGCGACGGATCCGCTCAATTCACCTTGGCTCATTTTCAGCCAGGCCAACGCCTTTGCCCCGTAAATTTTGACAAATTCCTGAAGCTTGTCGATATCCTTGCGGGAGAACTGATCCGCGGCCTGAGCAGCGACGATTGCACCGACCATCCCCTTCGGCTGTTCCAGGACATTTTTAAAGACCGTGAACTCCGTATCCTTAAATACCACGTTTAAGTTCTGAATTTCCATGTCAAAGCGGGTGTCCGGTTTATCCGAGCCATACCGCGCCATGCATTCGTTATACGTTAAGCGCGGGAATGCGTCCAGTTCGACGTTTTTCAGATTGCGGAAGATTTCCTTCATCAAACCTTCGACAACCGTCCAGACCTGTTCCTCGTCGACAAAACTCATCTCAATGTCAATCTGCGTGAATTCCGGCTGGCGGTCGGCGCGCAGATCCTCGTCGCGGAAGCAGCGGGCGATCTGGAAATACTTTTCAATTCCTCCGACCATCAGCAGCTGCTTGTAAATCTGCGGCGATTGGGGCAGGGCGAAAAACTTGCCCTTAAAAATCCGCGACGGCACGAGATAATCGCGGGCGCCTTCCGGCGTCGATTTGCACAGGATCGGTGTTTCGACTTCGATAAAACCGTGATCCGACAAATAATTACGCGTCAACATCGTGACCTTGTGACGCAGGATCAGGTTGTTCTGGATCGGCGCACGGCGCAGATCGAGATAACGGTATTTCAGGCGCGTGTCTTCCAGCGCGTCGGTTTCCTCGGCAATGATCATCGGGGTGGTTTCCGCCGTGTTGACGATGTTCACGTTTTCGGCATAGATTTCAATCTCTCCGGTCGCCATCTTCGGATTTTTATCCTGGCGTTCGACAACCTTGCCCTCGACCTGCAGGATATATTCGTTGCGGACGTCCTTAACCTGCTCGGCCAGTTTTTCATCCACGGTAATCTGAACGATACCGCTGCGGTCGCGCAGGTCGATAAAGACCAGCGCGCCCAGGTTGCGCCGGCGGGCAACCCAGCCGACAACCGTAACGTGTTCTCCGGCGTTGGCTAAGCGCAGTTCGCCGTTATTGTGAGTCCGTTTCATGCTTCTTCTTCTCCTTCTGCCTGAAAATAAGCGTCCAGCGTCGCGATCAGCTCATCCTGATCAATCGTAATCTGACGCTGTTGTTCAATAAATTTAACATTGACCTGATGATTGGCGGCTTCGCTTTCACCGGCGATGACCGCAACCCGGGCCTTGCGCCGGTCCACCGATTTAAACTGGGCTTTCAGCGACCGGGGCTGGATGTTGAATTCCGTGTGATAGCCCGCGGCGCGGCATTCGGTCGCCAGCGCCAGCGGCAGCGTTCCAACATTGCCCAGCGCCATGACGTAGACGTCCAGACTGGCTTCTTCGCCCAGCTCAACCTGTTCCGCCTCCGCCAGGATCATTAAGCGTTCCAGACCCATCGCAAAGCCGACGCCCGACATTTCCGGACCGCCGAAATATTCGACCAGGCCGTCATAGCGGCCGCCCGCGAAAACAGTCGCCTGCGAGCCGGATTCCGGATGCGTGGAGACGACCTCAAACACCGTGTGAGTGTAGTAGTCCAGGCCGCGCACCAGCTTGTCGTCAATTTCATAAGGGATTTCCAACGCGTCCAGCGCGGCGAGCACCTGATCGAAGTATGCCTTCGACTCCGGCGTCAGATACTGCTGCAGCGACGGCACGTTCTGCATGCTTGGATGTTCGTTGTCGACCTTGCAGTCCAGAAGCCGCAGCGGATTTTGTTCGTAGCGGCGCTGGCAGTCCGCGCACAATTCGCTGACACTGTCCTTGAAGTGCTCGCGCAGCGCGCCCCGGTAGGCTGCCCGGCTTTCATCGTCGCCCAGCGTGTTGATCAACACCTTGACCTGACTTAAGCCCAGCGCTTTGACGATGCTGTAACCCAGCGCGATCACCTCGGCGTCGATCAGCGGGCTTTTCATGCCGATATTTTCGATGCCGAACTGGTTGAACTGACGATAACGGCCTTTCTGCGGCCGTTCATAACGGAACATTTCGCCCATGTAGTAGAGCTTGGCCGGCATTTCCAGCCGTCCGTACATCTTGTGCTGCACGAAGCTGCGGACAACCCCGGCTGTGCCTTCCGGTCTGAGCGTCAGCGAATCCTCGCCATGCACAGAGAACGTATACATTTCCTTATTGACCATGTCGGAGCTGTCGTTTTCCCGTTTGAAAACCCGCGTGTCCTCGAAGACCGGCGTGCGGATTTCCTCATACCCGTAAACGTCGCAGAGGTTGCGGATCAAATCTTCAACCTTCTGCCACTTGCGCGTCGCTTCCGGAAGTAAATCCTGCGTTCCGCGCGGAGTCTGGTAATTCTCCATCATCAATTCCTCCTTTTTCTATTTTCAAGTTCCTTGCCTTGGGATGCCGTTCCACAAAAAAAGCGCCCTGTCTAAGGACGCTTTGACTGCGTGGTACCACCTTAGTTCACGGATTGCTCCATGCCCTCTTTCCGATAACGCCGGAAATTCGTCGGCAGCTACTGCTGGTTCCCTGCCGCTTCTTGCAAGTGTCGGTCGCCGGGGGTGATAAAGGAAGCTTTCAGCCGTTGTCTTCCCTCTCTGACTTATCCCGTTCCAGGTTCCTCTTGGTCCTTGAATTTATCCCTAGTTTAGCACGATTTCACGCTTTGCACAAGGGTAAAATCCGCTTTCCCGCGGCTTTGTGGAATCGTATTCTTTTCATTCTGAATGCGGCGTTTTGGCGATCAGTCCTGATGCGTTGATTCGCTGTCCTTCCGGCGGGTATCGTTTGTTTCCTTTTGAATGTAAGCCTTTTTTTCCTTGCCTTCTTTTTTACCAAAATATGCAATAACACAAGCGCCGATCAACATACAAATACAATATGCCGCCAACAGATCAAGCTGAAAAAAATAATGATGCATTAAAACAAGACAACTCAAGCTGAGCAAAGACTCAAAACCGGCAATCCAGCAGCATTCATGGATAACTGCTTTCTCGGAGTATTTAGCACTGTAATATATTTCTTCAACAAAACAAATAACAAACATTGGTACGGAAAACGTCAGCGCGTATAACAGAACGCGGATCGGATCCAAAAGCAGAAACAGCTCCCTTTCATTGATGCACAGTTGAAGCAGCCCCGGCAGAAATAAACCCAAAATTAATGCCATCAAACTTAAAATACTTTCAGGATTTTTCAAGGCCAAATTTTTAATATCCTGATAAATTCCAAACAACATGATCACCCCTTTGTTTCATTGTATCTTATTCCTTATCTAAAACGCAATCATGAATTCATGATCAACGCTGCGCGCTCTGCTTACTTCTTTCCTTTTTCTTACAATTTCTTTTCATCTCTGGCGTTTTATTTCAGCCTTTTGTATTATAGGCTTACGAATTGAAGGAGGATCAGTTCATGCGTTTATTTATTCGCCAGCGGTTCTTTTCCTGGACCGACAGCTTTGATATTACTGATGAAGAAGGCTATGCCGTTTACAGTGTGCGCGCAGATTTATTAGCGTTGTCCCATGTCCTGCGGGTGTTTGACGTCGAAGAACAGGAAATCGGTTTAGTCCGTGAAAAACTATTTCACTTCCTGCCGACCTTTGAAGTCGAGCTGGACGGCGATCGGGTCGCGGTCATCCGCAAGGAATTCTCGTTTCTGCATCCAAGCTATCGCATCGACTGCGAAGGCTGGAGCGTGGAAGGCGACTTGTTCGGCTGGGATTATCAGATCTTCCGCGACGGCGAGCTGTGCGGAACGATCAGTAAGGAGGTCATCTCGCTGACCGACACCTACGTCATTGATTTCGAAGATCCGCGGGATGAGCTGATGATCGTCATGCTTGTTCTGGCGATTGACGCCGCGAATTGCAGCGAACATTAGAAGACTGACAATGTAAATTGTTTTAGGCGCAGGAACAACGCAGTTTGACGGCTGAATCAGCACCCGGCTGATCCAGCCGGACTTATTGAAACCGGAAACGTTTGAGACTTTTTTCATGGCGAACAGGCGGGTCCAGCCCTAAACGTTATTTCTCGGGAAATACAGTCTGACAATGACTGAATCGACAGTATCAGTTGCGTTTCCATAAACAAAATCCCAGTAAAAAAGATCTGAACAGAAACAGACCGGCATCAGCTTGTGCGGAGAACATCCGAATCAAGTTTTGTCGGTCCGTTTTTAATTTATTCAGTGAAACTGCTTGTCAGCTGTTCAAACAGCCTGTCGAGCACTTCGATCCGCTGCGGCTGTCCTGTCATATCGGTCACCGTGGATAAAGAAGGCAGAATTCGATTGCCGAAACGTTTTTCCCATAGTCCGCCAACCCCCAGCGTCCGCGCATAGCCATAACATTTCAACGCGTAGTCCGGATCACGGTCCAGCCAGTCGTCCAGTTTTGAATCCGGCATCTGCTTCAGATCACTGCGCCATTGCCTGACCTGCTGAAGCAGCCGCGCTCCTTCCGGATTCAACGGCTTCATCGGCCACAAGATCAGCTGCCCGAGCAGCAGGCTGCTGAAGCTGATTACCGCCGGAAGATCCTGCGGATCAAAATAAGCCAGGACGCGGATTAAAAGAATCAGCCAGCCGAGGCCCAATCCTGCCAACGCCCAGCGTGTCTTTTTCAATCCCTGCCCCAACGCCGCACTCAAGCAGCCTATCGTGATCGTTACCGCAATCAATCCCAGACTGAACAGATATACGACGCTGTCAGATGCTGCCCATGGAAACAGGATTTGCGTGATCATTACCGGCGGCAGGACGCTCAGTCCAATCAACAGCCAGCGCAGACCCGCCAGCCCTTTATGCCGCCATTGCGCCTTTTCCTGCCGGGCCTGCCTGCAGGCTTCCTGAATACAGGCGGATGAGCGCAAACCGTTCTTATCCAACGTCACCGTATTTCCATCTTCCAGATTCAACAGCGAACGCATGAATTGCTTTTCCCAGTCCGGCTGATGGATCAGCGAGCGTTTGCGCGTCAGCTGAATACGATGACCCTGCATTTCCACCTGGATATAATCCCGGGCCGCCCAGTTGATCACCACGGCCGCCAGCGTTTCTGCGCCGATCGGTTTATCCGTTAACAACGCAGCCTGCAGCGGGTTAACGCCGTTAGGCAGCTCGCCGAGGGTCCTCCGCTTTGTACTGCGGCTCAAAAAGCGGAACAACCCCGACGCCAGCACCATCCCGACGCCAAACATCGACCAGAACCCGATCAGATCGCTGCCCAGCATTCGCCGTACATGGCGCGGAATATCAATTTCAACGCTCACCCGATCATCCCCGCTCAAACCCTCCGTCGAGTAGAGATGCAGCAGGCGGCCGTCCTCGCTGACGTCCAGCGTCACCTTTTCCAGATCCTCATATGTCCGGGAATTATAGAAATCGGTTCTGAATTTGAGCTCTTGCGGCAGCTGAATCACGACGTCCAGCTCGTCGATCTGCGCGTCGTTCATCGCGTCGTCGAAATTCAGGTGCCATTGGTCCTCTGACGAGGCCAATTCAATCCGGTAATCCAGTGTCAAGGCCACCGGCTTATCCTTTGGCAGCCGGATGAAGCCGTATTCCGAGGCTTTTAGCGAGGGATCGCTGATCACGACGTCTTTCAACAGGGCGTCGGGATAGCTCGGCCAGCCTAAAAACAAATCAAGCATCGGATCCAGTTCGGAACTCTGGCTCGTCCATTCCAGCTCCTGATACACCTGAAGATCCATCTGTGGCAGCACTTCGACCTCCACATGCCAGCGCGAATATCGTGAAGGCCAGCGATAGGACTGCGCTTTGGCGAAGGTTCCTTCGTCGAAATGAACGATCAAATTCAACGTCGGATAATCCAGGACATCCGTGGAATCAAAAACAAACGTCTGATCCTGCCACTTGCCTGTTCCATAGCGGCACTGACCGCCGCTTTGGCCGCAGTCGAGAAGCCAGTTGTCGCGGATAAGCCCGGAATCAAACTGGATTTCGGCATGCATCTGCTCGACGGGCAAATCCAGCGGCGAACGGCCTAAATCCAGTGAAAAGGTATCGCGATCTGCTTCGTCATCCTGAAAACAGCGCAGCGTATAATTCAGCTGCAGCTGAACGTCTTGATCCCGATTGACTTTGACCTGATTCCATTGCGGATCCAGCACGGCTTGCCTGCTGAGCAAGCTGACATCCTCAGCCCGAGCTACGGCATCGTCCGGCAGTTCCAGAAAGAGATCATAAGTCTCGTGCTCCGGCAGCCGCAGTCTGATTGTTTCCGACACGGTGATCGTCTTATCCGCATGGACGACTGCTTCCACGAGCCGGGATGTGATCGCGGCGGATTCTTCCGCGTGAATGGGCAGAAACGAAAAGCACAATCCCAGCGCAATCAGTATTCCAAGACCTTTTCTCATCGCTGCGGATCCTCCAGTACCTGCGGTCCCTTCCGCAGATCAAGAATCCGGCTTCTCAATTCGGCACAGGCCGGATCCTGAAGCAGGCGGTCGATCACGTCGTTTTCTCCAAAGGTGTGCATCGGAGCGATCCAGCCTAACTGACAGACTTTCGCCCACCCCAACAGACCACGGTTATAGCCGTCCTTTAACCGCGGATCGGTCGGGATCATCGCCAAGTCGAAGGTTCTTCCGGCAACCCGTTCCAGTTCGCGGTCAAAGCGTCGTTTCAGCACTTCGTTTTCCCGTCGGTCCTGATCGTTTTCTTCCTCCCAATGCCAGTCGTTTAAATCGCCCGCGTGCAGAATCCGCCAGCCGTCGACTTCGATCATAAACGCCACGCCCTCGTCGTTGGATTTGAGCGTTTCAATGATCATCCCGTTCAGCTCATAGCGCTGATGCGGCTTCACCTTGATGTGATGTTCGTCCTGCGGGCCGAAAATATCCCGGCTCAGCACATACCAGATCTGATCCGTGCCGTGTTCCAGAATCGCTTTATCGTAATGATCGGCGTGATGATGGCTGGCCAGAAACGTAACCGGTTTGTTCGCCGGCAGCGGCAGCCGACTTTTCCCGAAATAATCCAGCACGAGCACGCGCTCAGGCAGCTCCAGCAGGAAACTGCTGTGTTCGATCCATGTGATTTTCATTCAAGTACCCCCTTCTGATTTCTATTTTACAGGAAATCACAGAAAAAAAACAGAATCCGCAGGACTCTGTTTCCAAATTTGTCTAACGCACGACTAAATTTTTATCAATCCGTTTTAACGCCTGGGTCGCGACGATCCCGGTAAAGATTCCAGTCGGAATCGAGGTCACCAGAAGCAGCGGCACGATCGTCATCATCGCCGCGGTTTTATACAGCACCATGACGATCACAACCTGCCCAACGCTGTGGCCGATCGCGCACAGCATCGAGGTCGAAATCATCGACATCTTCAACCCTTTTTTAATCACGATCAGCACGATCGAGCTGAGGATAACGCCGCCGGCAGAGATCCAGAACGTCGAGCCGAAGATCGTTCCCCGCAGCAGATTGCCGATCACGACGCGCATCGTATTGACGATGATCATTTCCTTAACGCCCAGAATTTCAATCGTGATCAGGGCGATGATGTTGGCCAGCCCCAGACGCATGCCAAACGGCAGCGATACCGTCAGCATCGTTTCCAGCAGATTGATCGCGATCGCCATCGCCGCCAGCATTGTGACATAAACGAAATGCTTTGTCTTACTCAGCTTCATGTCAGTTATCCTTCAGAGTGACAATCACTTCATTCGGGATACAGACGATTGGGAAATAGTCCTTAACGCTGACCCAGCCGATCGAGGAACAGATGTGATTCGGACATTCTTCTTCCGTAATCCGCCATTTGCCGTCCTTGACTTCCAGCTTCATCTTGCCATAGGATCCGTTAAAATAGTAGTCTTCGTCTTTGTTGACGTTGAACGTATGGATCACCTGATTTTTATACGTGACGATCCCATAGGTTTTGACGTTCAGCCGGTTATAGATCTGAACGCCGACATAAATGCCCAGCGCTACAAATAAAATAGCGACTATCAGTTTGATTTCTTTTTTGCTCATCGTTTCACATCCTAATTCAGCTTTTCTATTATAACATGGTTGTTTGTGATTGCAAGTGAAGGTTAGCTGAACATCGCCTCCCGCAGGCTGGAAACGGATGCCGCTTTCCCCGCGTGCATTTTCTCTGACTTTCGCCTATAATAGAAAACGTAATCTTACCAGGGAGAAAACTGATGACAATTTTGGACAATGCATTAACGCAGGCGCAGAAACGCCGTACGATCCGGCACTTTGACAGCACGCCGGTAAAGATGAATGATATTCGGACAGCCTTGAAAATCGCAGCGACCGCTCCCAGCGGCGCGGACATGCAGCCATGGCATTTCTGCGTCATCACCAACAAAGCAAAAAAACGTGCGCTGCGCGAAGCGTGTGAACAGGTGGAACGGGAATTTTATGAGAACCGGATCAGCGAGGTCTGGCGGCAGGATCTGGAAAAACTGAACCTGCAGGTTGAAAAGCCTTTCCTGAGCGAAGCGCCGTGTTTGATCGTGATCTTTAAGCAGATGAAACATGAGGACAGCGCAGGACACTGGGTTCCCAATTATTACGTGAACGAGTCCGTCGGGATCGCGACGGGGTTCCTGATCCAGGCGCTGCACCAGGCCGGCTATGCGATGCTGACGTACACGCCGGCGCCGATTCATTTTCTCACAGAGCTTTGCGGCCGTCCGGAAAATGAAGTCGCCGAAATGATTCTCGTGGTTGGCCACGCGCAAAAAGACGCGCCGCTGCCGCAGCTGAAAAAGAAGACCCTTGAGGAAATCGCCAGTTTTATCGACTGATCAGACAGCCATGACGCAAACCGCCTTGACCTTTCTTTTTCAGGTGAAATTCGCTTATTTAAATTTGTGATTCATTCATTTTCCAAATTTTATAGAAAAACAGCTAAAAAAAGCTGGAAGTTGCGTTTCCAGCTTCAGTTCCTTGATTTCAAAAATTTGTATTTCGTGTTGATCAGACGGTTTAACGACCGTCTTTTTTGCGGATCGGATGCCGGATTACCGTCTTCTGCTTCGCCGGATCGCATTTCCGCGGATCCGACAAATAGATTTCATGATGCCGGCGGACTTCGTTAATCTCATTTTCATATCCCTGCGCTTCGATGTACGCGTCCATCATCGCGACGCTGGCCGGTTCGTCGTCATAGGCACCGATGTGCATCATCTGCACGCACAGTCCCTCCTCGATCGTCAGAAACGCCGCGGATGAACAGTCGATCTGTTTCTTCCGCTGCGCCTCCTGCACGGCCCAGTCGAAATCTTCCTGCTTGATGAAATCGGGAACCCGGATCACGCTGAGCCAATGAAAACCGCACTTCTGCGAATAGTCCATGCCGGCGAGGCCCGGCTGCCACCAGAAGCCTTCCAGCGGCGGCACGACATATTCGTAAAACCCGGCGATCTGACGTGTCCCTTTATAGCTCATTTTGAGCGTATAAGCGAGCGCATACAAGACGCTGACGGCCCGTTGATAAGCGCCGCCTTCCTCGTTGGGATCGCCCTGACCAGACACTACGAGAAAATTCATGGGCGGAACCGTAACAATTTCCGGTTTGTTTTTCGGCATATAGAACATTTTTTCTTCTTTTTTAAAATCATAGGCCATGGTATAGCACCTTCCTTTTGATTTCATTGTACCGCGCCAAACCTGACATCAGGATGTCAGGTTGAAAACAAATACGATGCGGGGATTGAATTTTTTTCAAATATTCGGTCTTCGTTTCTACTTTGTCGCATCGTTTGCGTACGATGCGGGGATTGAATTTTTATTTAGTGAGTGAAGTTAAAAAGGAACAGTTCAATCATATCGTTTGTGTACTGAAGCGCATGACTTCTTTCCTCAGCTGGAAATGGGGAATACCGGCTTCCTGACGCTGCATCTGGCAGACTTCAGCGAAGGTAGGCGTTCACCGCTTTGACCGGCACATCCATCCTCTGGGCGATCGCTTCGATCGTCAACCCCTGGTCCAGAAACCGCTGGCAAACGGCTTTCATCGTCTCTCCGACTTCAATGACATGACCATCCGGATCCCAAAACCGCACGATCCGCTGACCCCAGCGCTGTTCCTCAGCAGGATTGATGACCCGCACCGAGGTGAGCGCCGCAAGCTTTGCGGCAAACGCGTCGAACTCCGCTTCTTCAAAATAAAGCTCGATCGCATTGGCTTGATAAGCGACGTCAAGACCGGTGAACTGCTTCCAGCTTTCTTCTGTCTGCAAGGCCAGACCGCCGCTGAGCACGGCATGAATCTCAAGATCCACCAACGTCCGCAGGCCCAGCACTTCCTTATAAAAGGCCTCCGATCGTTTCAGATCCCGGACGACGAGCATCGTATTTTTTAATTTCATCGCTGATCCTTCACTTTCACTTAAAATTTCAACAAGCCCTGCTCGTCATAGTGGAAATTCGGCCCCCAGGCTACTTCCCAGACATAACCGTCAGGATCGCTGAAATACGCATGATAACCACCCCAGAAAACCGGCTGCGGTTCTTTCAGGATCGTGGCTCCGGCTTCACGCGCCAGGGCGATCAACTGATCGACTTCCGCTTTCTTTTCGACATTATACGCCAGCGTGATGCCGGAAAATCCCGGGCTGATTGCCGGCGGATTGTGCAGATTGACGTCCTGCGCCAACTGCGCCAGCGGATAGAGTTCAAATTTGGTTCCCGGCGTATCAAAGAAACAAACAGCCGGATTGTCTTCCTGGCAATCGGTCTTGTAGCCTAAGCCGTCGCGGTAAAAATGGAGGGACTTCGCCATATCGCGGACGCCCAGGCAGATACAGGTAATTTTATTCATCTATGCGGTTTCCTTTCTGAACTAGCGGGTTCAATCCGGTCAAACGCCATCAGAAACGCGATATTCTCAATCGCCTTCCAACCTTTCCATTGTGTGCGTGCCACGCGGAAAGCCTCGGGATACAGCCCCGCCCAATTCCACGGAATTTCCCACACATCACCCTCAGGACAGGTGTCGATCAAATAATCCAGCTCCGCTTCCACCAGGTCTTTCAGCCGGGGATACGCTGCGTCGTTGCGCGAACGGACGAAGTAAGACGGACGTGGTTTATATTCCTGCCACTGGGCAGGATCGCGTTCCACCCGCTTTTCAATCAACGTCAGAATCCGTTCCTCGATTTGATCCTGCGTGTACGCCGTCGCCGGCAGGAAGTCCAGCTGCGGCAGCCACCCGCAGAAGGCATCCACGCCCATCTCACCAAAATCCTCCTGCGTAAACAGCAGCTCCAAGGCCTTTGCAACAATCGCTTCCGCCTTCGCTCTCAGCGTCTTGTCGTCGCAATCCCGCGTCAGGATCTGCCGCGCCAGACCCAGATTCAAACCAAAGCTCTCCGCGTCGTTGAGCTTTGGATCATAGCCCATCCACGGGGCATGCGGATAAGCGTCGTTGGATTGGATCGTAAACGGCCAGCCGTCCCGATACGTCGTGCTTTCCTGGCTCAAATACGCAAACGCTCCTCGATACAGCGGATCGTGCGCGTCCAGCTGCAGCGCTTCGGCCAGCGCCAGCGCGGAACCGGTCTGGTAAGGGGAAGATTGGGGATTCATGCAATCCGGCTCCAGCCCCCAGCCGAAACCACCGTCCGCGTTTTGATAACCGCTTAACACTTCCGCAGCCTGATTCCGGCTGCCGCCTTCAAACATCGCTTGCCAGCGCGCCCATTCCAGCGGCCGGCCATTGCGCAGAACCCAGCGGCGGATTTGCTGAAACTGAGCCTGCGTCATTCTCTTTTTCATCGGAAACACCTCCGGGGCTATTGTACCGGAATCAGCGTTTGGCTGTCTTGGAAAAAAACGACAACCGTTGGGAATTATGATATTTTTTAAAGAAATTCAACAGATGCGCCTGATCGTAAAAGCCATAGTCCGCAACCGTGTCCTGAACGTTGAAATCATGATCCTGCAGACAGGCCTGCCAGATCAGCTGATACCGGATCAAAAGCGAAAGACGCTTGCCGCTGACGCCGTAAAAATCCAGAAATTTCCGTTCCATCCAGCGTTTCTCAAGGCCAAGCTCCGCCGCCAGATCCGCGATCGCCAGCACGCCCTTGCGCCGAATGATCAGCTCCGCCGCCCGCATGATGAGCGGCGGTATCGGATCCGCATGCTGATGCGCAAGCAGAAAGGCTTCCCACTTCGGCCACAGCGCTTCCAGACTTTCCGCTGCGTCAAACGCCTGCTTCAGCCCTTCCGCCCAGCCGGGAAAATAGAAATCCATCTGATCCTTCGTATTCCGCACGGCCTTTAACGAACCTGTGCAGAAGCTGGCGACGGCCCAGAAATAAAAGCGGATGCCGATCAATCGCACGCCGGGCCGGGCGCTGTCGTTGAACGAGGTGAACGTAAAATCGTTGATCCCGCAGAAAAAAATCTCGCTTTTCCCGGTTTCATCGACGCACAGAATGATGTCCATGCACGTATCGGGAATCACGATCTGATCGCACTGATCGGTATATACCCAGAAACAGCGGATCCACGGCTTCAGCGCCAGACACGCTTCAATCTCCCGGTACCCCGCGCCCTGATTGGCGGTCAGCGGAAAATAAGCTTCCGCTAAAGTTTCGGCTGACATCGGTTTTCCCCCCCTCTCTGTTCGCTTGACAAACGTTTCGTCGTTCAATATGCCGTTATTATAGCATAGCCGGACCGGGTAGAAAAACAGCGAAACTTTGGGAATCTTCCAGCTGACATTCCCTTGCGATGATCTGACAGAGACTTTATAACAAACTGAAACCGGCGAAGATGGAGGGAAGATTTTTATTCCCCTGTCCGCCTGTTTTGCTATCCGTCTGTTTTGCTATCCGTTTGTTTAAATACCACAGGAAATCCGTCTGCGGCAACGAAAAAAACAGAGATTCCCGGTTGAATCTGTCCTGCCGGAATTCTCTGTTTTCTTTTTATTCGATTCAATTTTAATTTTAATCCATGCTCATTGCTGACTGCGGGCGATCCGCGCGATGTGCACGACAAGAAACGTCACTTCTTCATTCGGCAGGATCCGGCCATATTTATCATACAGGTAACTCTTGATTTTCAGCGCCACGCCCAGCTCTTTCGGATAGCGCGTCTTGATCTGCTCAAATAACAGATCGTCGTCGTTCTGAAGCAGCTTGTCGGTAAAGAAGCGGTCGACAAAGAATTTGATATGCGTGATAAACCGCGCCGTATGGATGCTTTGGGAATCGAGCTCACGGTTGAGCGAATAGCGGACCAGATTGATGAGTTCGCCGATCAGCTTGGCATTGCGGGCGGCGTCGTAATCCGGGTCGCTTCCCGCCTGGGCGTTGGCCAGATGAAATGCGATATTCGCCGCTTCCTGTTCCGGCAGCTCCACGCCTAAGCGCTGGCGCACCTGTTCGACCGCGTGCAGCCCGGCCTCAAATTCCTGGGGATAGAAGCTTTTGATTTCCCAGAAGACGCGGTTGGTAATCACCATCCCGGTGCGGATCCGTTCCAAGGCAAAGTTGAGATGATCCGCCAGCACAAACACCAGATTTTCCCCCAGCGGCGTTTTTAAGCGCTGCTGAGCGTCGATCACGATATCCTGCGCCAGCTCCAGAATCGCTACGGGCAGGCTGTTGACCAGCTCGACAATTTGCCGGGAACGGGCGTTGTCAACAGGCAGAAACACCTGGTTTTCCTGACGCTGGGCAATCACGTTGCCCGGCTTCTGTCCGTAACCGATGCCTTTCCCCAGCAGGATCGATTCCTGATGCGCATCGTCTTCAACCAGCACGACACTGGAGTTCAATACTTTTTTGATCCGCATCCCCGCTTCCCTGCCTTTCTGCTTCGTCCCTGCTGGACGTTATTGCTCTTCAAAATCCAGACTGTTGTTCTGAATGACTTTCTGATACCAGTAAAACGAATCTTTTCTGATTCTATTATACGTGCCGTTGCCCTGATCATCAAGATCGACATAAATGTAGCCGTAGCGCTTGGAGATCTGCTTGGTCGATTCGCTGATCAAATCAATGCACGCCCAAGACGTATAGCCCATCAGCTCGACGCCGTCCTCTTCGATTGCGTCCAGCATACACTTGAAATGCTTACGCAGATAGTCGATCCGATAGGGATCATGCACCTTCCCATCCCCGCTCAGCACGTCTTTCGCGCCCAATCCGTTCTCTACGACGAACAGCGGCTTGCGGTAACGATCATACAGATCGACTAAGGAAATCCGCAGTCCGATCGGGTCGATCTGCCAGCCCCATTCGCTGGTTTCCAGATGCGGATTCTTGACCGCCAGAATCGTGTTGCCCGGGGTGACGTCCAGTCCGGTTTCATCCGCCGCTACGCAGCTGGACATATAATAGCTGAACGAAACGAAGTCGACCGGGTACTGCTTCATCACTTCATCATCGCCCGGCTGCTTCACGATGTGGATGTTGTGATTCTTATAGTAGGACAGCAGCGTCGAGGGATATTCGCCGAACACCTGCGTGTCGCTGTACGCATAAATGCTGCGCATCCGCTTCTGCGTTTCCAGCACGTCCTCCGGCTTGCAAGAATACGGGTAGTAGGTCAGCTTGGTGATCATGCAGCCGACCTGGGAATCCGGGATGATCTCATGGCAAATCTTGGTTGCCAGCGCCGAGGCGACAAACTGATGGTGCATCGCCTGGTAACAGACCTCTTCAAAGTTCTTCCCCGGGAAACGGTCTTCGATCAGACCGCCGGTCGTGTACGGATGGCGGATGATACTGTCAACCTCATTGAAGGTCAGCCAGTATTTCACCTTGTGCTTGTAGCGTTCGCAGATCGTCCGGACATACTTTTCAAAGAAGCCGATGACTTCACGGGAATACCAGCCGTCGTAATTGAGCACCAGATTCAGCGGTGGTTCATAGTGCGACATCGTAACCAGCGGTTCGATGTTGTATTTCTTGAGTTCGTCGAACACCTCGTCGTAGAACTGCAGGCCGGCCTCGTTAGGCTGTTCGTCATCGCCGTTAGGATAAATGCGGCTCCAGGCGATCGACATGCGGTAGACCTTAAAGCCCATCTCGGCCATCAATGCGATGTCTTCTTTATAATGATGGTAGAAATCGCTGCCGTGCCGTTTCGGATAGTTGACCTCGTCCTCCGGATGGGCCAGCGCTTCCTCAATGTCCCGGGTTGTGATCTGGTTGTGGCGGTTATAATCCTTGACGTCGGCGTCGAAATGCGCGCGGGCCGCGTCGGAAACCGACCAGCCCTTGCCGCCTTCCCGCCATCCGCCTTCGATCTGATTGGCAGCGGTCGCCCCGCCCCATAAAAAGCCTTCAGGGAATTTTCGCATATTAGTCTTCCTTTCTCTGCGTCTGCAGAATAACGTCGGTGTTTTCGGCATGGCCCGTCTTCACGACGCTGACGTTCATGTCCTGGGAATTGGTGACAACTACCGGAGTGATCGGATCCAGCCCGGCGTCCTTGATCGCCTGAATATCAAATGTCAGAAGCAGATCGCCGGTTTTGACACTGTCGCCGGCCTTGACTCTCGGCGTAAACGGCTTGCCTTGCAGATTGACGGTATCCAGGCCGACATGGAACAGAATTTCCGTGCCGTTGGCAGTCGTCATGCCTAAGGAATGCTTCGTTTCAAAGACCATCTGGATCGTGCCGGCGGCCGGAGCGCGCAACTCGCCGACTTCCGGAATGATCGCGACACCGTCGCCCAGCGCTTTCTTGGAGAACATTTCATCGCCGACCTGATCCAGTGCGACAACCTGACCGACGATCGGGCACAGCACATTCAGAACGTCATGGCTGCCTTCCAGCGGTTTCACCGGGGCGGCCGGAGTTGAAGCCGCCGGGGTTTCTTCTTTCCACAGAATCAGCGTGAAGATAAACGAGGAAACCAACGCCAGCACGAAGCCCGCGATTGCCCAGACGATATTCATTTCGTTGGTGCTGTCGATGAACATCGACATACTGGCTGCGCCCGGACCGACGACCGCGAACGCCTTGACCGACAGTAAGCCTAAGAACGCGCCGGTGAGGCCGCCGCCCAGCATGACGCTGTAAAGGACTTTCTTATTCTGCAGCGTCACGCCGTAGAGCGCCGGCTCCGTAATGCCCATGAAGGCGGAGATTCCCGCGGAGAAGGCGGTTGATTTCAGCGTTTCATCTTTGGCTTTTAACGCGACCGCGAAGCAGGCGCCGGATTCCCCGATGTTGTGCGCCAGCGACGCCGGCAGGTACAGCATTTCATAGCCCAGCTCGCCATAAGTCGCCAGAGCGTACGGCAGCAGCGTCTTGTGCATGCCGGTCGCCACCATTAACGGCAGGATCGCCGACAGAACTGTCAACGCCACAAAGCCGAGCTTGTCATATAAGAACAGGATCGCCGCGGTGAAGATCTGGCCGACATTGTAGCCTAATGGACCTAAGAACAACAGGGTGACCGGCACGGTGACGGCCAGTGCGATCATCGGAACAAAGAAGATCCGGATCGGTTTCGGCGAGATTTTGTTCATGAGCCGTTCCATGAACGCCAGGAAGCTGACGCACAGAATCGCCGGGAACACCTGCGCATTATAGGCGATGCTCTGCAGCTGAATGCCGAACAGCGTCGTGCCTTCGGCGATCATCGTCGTCACCGCCGGCAGCAGCGTTACGCCGACCGCGGCAATCGCGACCAGCCGGTTGCTTTTCAGCTTGTTGGCGGTCGTCACAGCCACCATCATCGGTAAGAAGTAGAACGTTGCGTCAGAAATCGCGGCAAGAATCTTATACAGCGCGTTCGCGTCGTCCATGACATGCAGCGCGACCAGCAGAATCAGGATTGACTTCAGCACGCCCGCGCCGGCGATTGCCGGAACTAGCGGCTGGAAGATGCCGATCAGAAAGTCCAGCGCCATTTTGCCGAGCTTCTGTTTCTCCGCCGGGGCTGCCGGGGTTGTCTGATCATTGAAATCAATCATTTTCAACAAGGCGTCGTACACCTCGACGACGTCGTTGCCGATGATGATCTGGAACTGATTGCTGCGGACGACGCCCATGACGCCCGGGACCGCTTTCAGCTTGTCCTCATCAACTTTTTTCTGATCGTTGAGCGTGAAGCGCAGACGGGTCGAGCAGTGCTCAAGCTGAGCGACGTTTTTTTCTGTGCCGACATATTTCAGAATTTCGGCGGCAGTATGCTTATAATCCATAGATTTCTCCTCCATAATCGCCAGATCGCCGGGCTGTTTCAAGTACGCTTTCCTTCCTCTGGCCCCAAGGCAGGAAAACAAAAAGGCAGGATCCATCATAAAAGCCACGTCCTCCTTGCGGATTCCGTTTGTTTTATGAGATCCTGCCTGCATTACCAGTTACATGTCCCTTTGTCTTTTGCGAGCTTATTATAAGCTGGATGAAAGCGCTTTGTCAATCCCTAAATTTTATTTTCGTTATTTTTTAAAATGTCGATCAGCGGCGCCTGTGGCATATCCAGCTTCACGGTTTCCACCGGTTTCGGCTTGAGATCTTCCAGCGCGCGGCGGTTAAAGATCACGATGACCTTGAAGAAATCGCCGTCCGTCTGGATCGTAAAGTGCGCGTGCTGGCTCTCCGCGAAGCCCTTGGCAATCGCCAGCCCCAGCCCGGAGCCTTCCGAGTTGCGCGATTTATCCCCGCGCACAAAGCGTTCGACTAAATCGTTCGGATCGAAGTCGATCTCCGTCTGGGAAATGTTGCGGATCGACAGCACTACTTCCTCGCCCCGCTCGATCAACGTCAGATAAACGCGCGAGCCGCGGAGTGAATATTTCGTCACGTTGGAAACAAGATTTTCCACGATCCGGTACGTCTTCTGCGAATCCAGCGGCAGCACAATCTTATCGTGACTGTACGAGGTCTTGATCGTCAGTCCAGCTTTCTCAATCGCCGGAGCCAGCTCGAACAACGTCTGCGAGATCAGGGAAACAAGATCGACATCCACGACATTCAGCTTCAGATCGCCGCTGTTCGCCTTGCTGACCTCGAACAAATCCTCAATCAGATGTTTCAGACGCATGGAATTGCGTTCCAGCACCGCCAGATATTCCTGCCGCCTGGCTTCGTCCGGCTCCTGCTTCATTAAGTCGATATAGGAGATCAGGGAGGTCAGCGGGGTTTTCAAATCGTGGGAAACGTTGGAAATCAGTTCCGTTTTCATCTTCTGACTCTTGGTTTCTTCCGCGATCGCCGTGTTGAAGCCGTAGCGGATATCATCCAGCTCGCTGTGCAGCGGCTCGAAAATGCCTAAATCCTCACGCACTTCCGTTTCCAGATCGCCCCGCGCCATCCGTCGGGTACAGCCCAGCAGCGTCTCATAGTCGCTGCGCAGCCGCTTCAAAGCCCGCATGATGATGAAATACAGGAAGACCGTGTAGATAACCGCCGCAAAGAAATCGTCCAGAAGCAGACACAGAACACTGATCAGCGCGACGTTGACAACCATCAAACGGATCAGCCGCGAATGCGCCTTCTCCGAGAAATCAACGGTAAAGCATTCCTTGGTCCATTGCTTCAGCGTTGACCAGCCATGCCGCACGCCATGCCAGAGCCGCCGCCACAGCGTGATCGTCGCCATCTTGCCCCACGTTTGATGCCAGCCGTCCCGCAGCGCGGCGCGGATCCAGTAAATCGCGCAATACAAGCCGAAGCATTCCAACAGGAACGTGAACTCATAACCGAGAATCTGGAAGACGCCATTTATGTCGTCAGCCGACTGGGAATAAAGATCGAGCATGATGCCGCCCAGATTATAGGACATTTCCTCCATCATGGCCAGCGCCGCGACGCTGATCAAAATCTGCGCTTCCAGCGGAATCCGGTCGAGCAGCTTTCCGAGCCGGGTGTCGCGCATCTTGCCGCGGGTAAAGTACAGCGCGCCTAAAAACAGGATGAAGTACAGTACCATGTTGATCCGCGAGGCCAGCTGCCGGTAGGAATAATATTCGGCGTTGTGGATCAGGCTGGTGATCGCGTCGTCGCTTTCCAGCACGTTGGGAATGCCGAAGATCAGTGTGATATCCTTCAGCACCGGCTCATGCAGCTCCAGGGAGAAATCCCCATAATACTGCACATAGTCCGCCAGTACGCTCAGCGGATAAAAATCCGAATAGCCATAACCGCTGTTGGACGTGACGCTCAGCACGCCGTAGCTGTCGTATTCCGCCCGGATCCAAAACTGATAGTTTTTGGATAATTCGCTGTCGGTCTGGGCCAACGCGTTGGTTTTGGGTCTGCGCACGGTCGTCTTGGTGACGTTGTCAATCGCCAGGGCATGCAGGTTGCCCAGCTGCAGGCTGTTTTTAAACTCCTGCTGCAGCGACCAGTCGAGCTGTGATTTCTGTTCGTTGATCTCGCTCTGCGTCCATCCGTCTTCTAAAAGACGCTGCTGCTGATCGGCGCTGATCAACAGATCCGCATAGCCCAGATCGGTATGGTTGACCTCGTTGATCAGATCGCGGATCATCGTGACCGCATAGTCGTTGACCCAGGCACGAACCGTGCGGCTTTGGCCGAACAGCTCGCGGTGCGTTTCCGGCCCGGCGTTTTCGCTGATCGACCCGGCCGATGGGACAAGGATCAGACTCAGGAAACAGATCAGAACCAGAAAACCGGTCAACAGTTTTTCTGAAAATTTGGATTTGTTCATTCCTTTATCCCTTCTCTATTTTGTAGCCGACACCCCACACCACCTTTAAATACCGCGGATTGCGGGGATCGATCTCAATTTTTTCACGGATGTTGCGGATGTGCACCATGACCGTATCGGTCGCGATCGCTTCCTCGTTCCACACCCGTTCGTAGATTTCTTCAGCGCTGTAAACGCGTCCCGGATTTTTCATCAACAGCTGCAGAATCCGGAACTCGATCGGCGTCAGGCGCACCGGATTGCCGTCGAGCGACACTTCCTTGGTGTCGTTGTTCAGCTCCAAGCCGCCGACCGTATAGACCTGTTCATCCTCGCTCTGATGTTCTTTCAGGCTTAAGAATTTGGCATAGCGGCGCAGCTGGGAATTCACCCGCGCCAACAACTCCATCGGCGTAAACGGTTTGGTGATATAATCGTCCGCGCCCATGTTCAGGCCGGTGATTTTGTCCATGTCCTCGGACTTCGCCGACAGCACGATCACGGGAAAATCATAGCTCTGCCGCAGTGTCATGATCATCGTCAGCCCGTCCATGACCGGCATCATCAGATCGACGATCGCCAGATGAATCGTCTGACGGGCCAGAACCTCCAGCCCTTCCTTCCCGTTATAGGCACGATGAACGCCGTACCCCTGGTTCTTTAAATAGATTTCGATCGCGTTGCCGATCTCGACTTCGTCTTCGCAGACGAGAATTTGATAGTTTTGCATGGTTTGCTCCCCTCACTGATTCTTCCTTTAGTATAGAATAAACTCATGAAGTTGCAACGGATAAAAAGCTTAAGAATTAGTAAAGATTGCGATGAACGAGGAATTCTGTGCTGGGCGAGGGTTCGAAAAACGGCAGAATCTGATCCAGAAGCGGATCATCAAAGCGGCCGTGCAGCGCCAGCGCGCCCCCGATCACTAACCGCACCCTAGCCAGCATGACCCGGGCCTGACGCGTCAGCGACGGATCATAGGCGACAATGCAGCGGGCCTGATCCTGGAACGCTTCCAGCATATCCTTAAGAATATCCGGGCGCAGTGAATAGGTCAGACTGTTGGGCCGATGGGTATTGTAATGAACCAGGGTATCCGGAACGATCACGGTCTTCTCCGCTCTCAGCAGGATCTGGGGAATTAGCTGGACGTCCTCAAACACCCGGCCTTCCCAGAACTGCAGACCGTCGAACAGCGACCGCCGGATCAGCTTGCCCCAGGCGTAGTTGCGCACCTGGCGGTCCTTCATCAACATTTTCATCAGCGTCCGCTTGTGCGGAATCTGAACACGGCGGACATGGCGGCGGGTTGTGATCCGGCCTTCATAAACGTTGCCGCAGATCACGACGTCGGCCTGATACCGGGCCTGCGCCGCGACCAGCGTTTCCAGTGTGCGCCGCTTCATCCAGTCGTCGCTGTCCAGAAACAAAATGAATTCGCCCTTCGCGGCCTTTAGCGCCGCGTTGCGGGCTGCTGAGACGCCGCGGTTTTCCTGATGGATGACCGTGATCAGCTCGGGATGGATCTTCGCGTAGAAGTCCAGCCGCGATCCGGTGCGGTCCGTGGACCCGTCGTCGACGGCGATCACTTCGAAGTCGTGATAGGTTTGTTCCAACAGGGAACGGATGCAGGTATAGATTTCTTTCTCGCTGTTATAAGCGGGGATTAAGACGCTGACTTTCATGATTTATCCCTCGGACGGCACAAAGGCCGTCTTCCCTTTCTTGGTTTTCGCCTGTTCGTTTCGTTGATGCTCCAGCGCTTTCTGCTGGCGTTTTTTCATCACCGCGCGGTAGAGCAGCAGCCCTGCGCCGCTGAAGGCGATCGTAATCGCATAAATCCAGAAGGCCGATGCGAAATCCTGCTGGATCAGCTTATCCCCGGCAAGCGTCGAGGTGATGACCGACGGAATCCGCGCGACGGTGGTGATGACCAGGAAGTGCGAGAACTTGACCGGCGTTAACCCGGCAAAGTAGGTGATGATATCCTTCGGTGTGCCGGGAATTAAGAAGATCAGGAAGATCAAATTGTCCAGCTTCTGTTCATCCTTCATAAACGAAAGCTTATCGAGCTTTTCCTTCGGCACCAGGCATTCGACTAAGCTGGAGCCGTAGCGGCGCACGAGCCAGAAGATCAGCGCCGTGCCGACCGCCGCGCCGATCAGGCACAGGATCAAGCCTTCGATCGGGCCGTAAGCGACGCCCGCGCCGGTTTCAATGATTTCTCCCGGCAATAACGCGACTAACACCTGCAGCGCCATCATGCCCGCCAGCACCGCCCGGCCCAGCCAGCCGAACTGTTCCAGCCAGACTTTAAACTGCGCCGGATCTGAAGCCACGCTTTGAAATAAAACGAACAACACCGCCGTCATGACGAGAGTAAAGATAATAACCGCGCCGATTGAGAACCAACGCACACGTTTCTGCCACTTTGTTTTCTGTTCCATCTTGAGGGTCCTCCTGATTACTGGTTTTATTCTACCCGTTAAACATGAAGATCCCCTTCTGGAAATTCAAAAGAAATTCTTAAGCCTTGCTGAAGAAGCAATGAAGGTCAAAAAATTACGTTTTTATCAGCGATTTCCCCTTCTCCGCTGGCGTTTCCCGCCAGGTCTGGCTATAATGGATTTCCTGACATCTCGAAAGACAGGGAAAGCGAGGTCTTGTATGAAAATCATTTATACGCTGCAGCATCCGCAATCCGAGCATCATCTCAACGGCCGGGTCGGCTCGTGGACGGATTGGGATTTAACCGAACTGGGCGTCGCACAGGCCGAACGCATCGCCTTCCGTTTGAAAGAAGAACTCAAGGACAAGCCGATCCGGCTTCTTTCCTCGGATCTCAAGCGTGCCTGGCACACAGCGCAGATCGTCGGCCAGGCACTGAATGTCACACCGGAAAAAGAAATCCGGCTGCGGGAGCGGAACCTGGGCGAAGCTGTCGGCCATTCCGTGGCCTGGCTGAAAGAAAATTTGCTTCAGCCGGAAATCACGATCGACGCCCGGCTGTTCTCGTCCGCCCAGACCCGCCGTGAACAATACGTCCAGCTCAAGCCCTTGCTTGAAGAGCTGTTGGCAAAGGAGGAGGAAATCCTGCTTCTTGTTTCGCACGGCGATACGCTGGGCATCCTCCATGCCCTGTGGCTGGGCCTGGAAGCGGAAGCGCTGAATTCGATTCAGCTGGCCGGCTCCGCTGGCGGCGTTTCAGAACTTTGGCTGCGCGGGGGCAAGCGGATCGTGCGCCGGCTCAGCGATCTGTCTTATTTGTGCTGAACTCTTGATCGATAAAAAACATGCGGCTTCCCTTTTCGGGATCGTCCGCATGTCTTTTTTTATGCTTACTTTTTAATCGTGTCCCATTCGTTTTAAGTGGATCAGAACCCGATTTCATCAGCGATCATGATGATCGTGAAACGTCCCGGCGTCTTCCGGCCATGGTTGATGATGCCGACGGAATTGCAGACCGACTGCTGGATCTGGCAATCCATGCACTTTCCCGTTTCGACGCACGGCGCTTTGTGATGCACGCGCATCGCGTTGAGCGGCGCGATCTGACGCAGCCGCTTCATCGCGTCGTCCAGCGTATCGACAACCTTGTTCACCCCGGCGACCACGATGACCTTGCGCGGTCCATAGCTGATCGCTGCGACACGGTTGCCGGACGAATCGATGTTGACCAGCTGGCCCTGCCGCGTGATCGCGTTGCTGCTGGTCAGAAAGACATCCGCCAACAAGGCCTGACGGTAGATTTCCTCAACCTCGGAAAACGGCAGTCCCTCCTGGTAGCGGTCAAAAAAGTGATAATCGCCATTGCGCAGGATATTGATCATATCCATCGCTTTGAGCGTTTCCGATCCGCCGACGCCGACGCTGGCGCCCTTGGGGATCAGCTCGAGCACTTTGTCGCGGGCTTCCTCCACATTTTCGGCATAATAGGTGATATACCCCTTTTCCGCTAACAGATCGACCATTTCATGGGCGACGGCCACTGCTCTGCGCTTACGATACTTATCCATACGACTCTCCTCTTTTCTATTTTTTTGACAAAAAAGACCGCGGCGAAAGCGCGGCCCTTTTCATTACTGATTGACTTCTGAATACTTCCGGCGTTCCGGACTCAAGTTGTCGCAATAATAACGCACGGTCAGCGCGCCGCCAATCTTGGTTTTGACTTTCGGCAATTCCATAAACCGGTCGCCTTCCAGCATGATTTCCATCATCGCTTTGCAGCAGGCCGTCAGATTGTTCACCTTCGGCTCCACTTCCGTCATCAGCTCTTTGGCGTTGATATCAATATACAGCCACTGGATGTTATGGGCATCCCATTTTTTCTGATTGATAATGTCGATATAATCTTGTACTGTTTTCTTTTCCATTAGAAAGGTACCCCCTAATCGATTTTATTATAGCATTGAACATCAATTAAATAAAGTCGAATCACGGAATCAAGCCGTTTTTTCAGAATTCAAATCAAAGAAAATAATTCAGAACAAATTCCATCATGACGCCCAGCCCCGGAAGCAGCGACGCTTTTTCGATTTTTTCTTCGCGGGTATGCGCGCCCTCGCCCAGATAGCCGCCGAAGCATAACGAGTTAATGCCCAGTGAAAACGGAATGTTGCAGTCGGTTGATCCGGAGTGCCCCTCCGGCCGCACGCCGATCCGCCGTTCGATCAAATCCTCGACCTTTTTCTCAATCGTCCGCTGTTTCTCCTGGTCGATTTCGCCCATGCACGGCCGTTCGCCTAAAATCTCGACATTGACCTCCACGCCCATCTTCCGGTAAGCGTCGATCAGGCTGTCGAACATGCCGCGCAGCTGATCCAGGTGCTCGCGCACATCGGAGCGGAATTCAAACAACATCGAAGCCTGCTGGGCGATCGTGTTGACGGAAGTGCCGCCTTCAATCGTGCCGACATTATAGGTGGTCTTGCCGCCCTGCGGCACTTTGACAGAGTACAGCGCGTCGATCAGGGAAGCCAGCACGCGGATCGCGTTGCGGTTGCCGAAAGCGCCGTAGGAATGGCCGCCCTCCGTTTTCACCTCGACGCGGTAGCGGACGGAACCGACCGCCTTGTTGACATAACCTTTATAGGAGCCGTCAAACGAGTAAACCTCGCTCAGCTTATCCGCGTAATCCTGCATCAGCCGGCGGCAGCCTTTAAGGTTACCCAGACCTTCCTCACCGGCGTTCAGCACGATCAAAACACCTTGCTTCGGCGGACACTTCTGCTCGAGCAGATACCGGGTGATGACCATCAAAAGCGCGACGTTCGCCGTGTCGTCCCCGACCCCCGGCGCTTTCAGCCAGCCGTCTTCCTCCACCAGCTCAAAGCCGGTTTCATCCGGGAACACCGTGTCCAGGTGCGCCATAAACGCGACGGCCTTGCCGGCCTGAACGTCGCCCAGCGTAACGATGACATTGCTTGCCTCGTCGATTTTCACATCTTCCGCGCCGACATCGCGAAACCACTTCGCGCAGAACTCAGCGCGGGCCTGTTCATGATTACTGAAGGCCGGGATCGCCACCAGCGTGCGGATCAGTTCCACAACCTCATCCTGATGATCGCTGACATACTGTTCCAAAGCTTCATTCCAAATCAAAGAAATACCCCCTTTTTTCAGGTTTCATTATACCATTCTTTTCGGCGTCGGAACAATTTATGTTAGAATAGTGCCAGGAGGTGATCCCTGTGATCCTCGAGAAGAATCAAATCGCCGCGGCGGAAGCGGCCAGCGGCAAAACTGAAACACAGCTGATGGAGCTGGCGGGCAAACGCTGCGCCGACACGCTGCTGCACGAATATCCGGAAAACGACTCGTTTCTGATCCTGTGCGGAAGTGGCAACAACGGCGGCGACGGGTTTGTGATCGCCCGGCATTGCTTAGCGGCCAACCGGCAGGTGGCGATCATTCTGATGCTGGACGACATCCGTACTCCGGCGGCGATCGAAGCCCGGCAGAAGCTGCCGGATTCCTGCCTGATCTATGGTTATCAGGAATTAAGCGAAACCCAGTTTCAGACGATGGCGCAGCGCGACGACGTGATCGTTGACTGCGTGTTCGGATTTAATTTCCATGCCCCGCTGCCGGATTTTTTGCGCAGCGCTTTCCGCTGGATCAACCAGCAGCGCCTGCCCGTTGTCAGCATCGACCTCAACAGCGGTCTGGAAGCGGATCACAGTCTTGGGGATCCCGATGCCCTGCACAGCGAGCTGACGCTGGCGTTAGGGGCGTTGAAGCCGGTTCACTTATTCAGCCGGGAACATCAGAAGCTGGACCGGCTGATTCCGATCGGACTGGGGTTCGCGGAGCCGGAGGCATCGCGCTGGATCCAGATGGACGCGCTGCAGGTCACGCGCCTGCTGCCGCGGCTGCACGACAACGATTATAAAAGCACGACAGGCCGGTTAACCGTGATCGCCGGCAGTCCCTGGATGGCCGGCGCAGCCCAATTCAATCTGGAAGCGGCCCAGGCGATGGGCTGCGGCATGCTTCACGCGCTTGTCGATCCCGCAATTTATCCGATCCTGCAGGCAGCCTGTCCGCACGTCGTCTATCATCCCAACACGCTTTCGGAAGCGGATCTGACCGCGCTGCTTAATCAATCCGACGCCGTGGCAATCGGCAGCGGCTGCGATCATCTGGCAAATCTGGAAACGTTATTGGAAAGAGTGCTGCGCCGCAGTTCCGTGCCGGTAATTCTGGACGCCGCCGCACTGCGCTGCCTAGCACGTCATCCGGAGTGGCTCAACACCCCTCACGGCGATTGGATTCTCACGCCACATGTCGGGGAGTTCAGCGCGCTGTGCGGACGCAGCGTTGAGGAAATCCAGGCGGACCGGATCCGCTGCGCCGAGGAATACGCCCTCGCTCATCAGGTGACGCTGGTCTTAAAAGGCGCGGACACGCTGATCGTTTCACCGGAAGGCCTGCGCTGCGTCAACAAGACCGGCAACCCGAGCCTGGCCAAAGCCGGCAGCGGCGATCTGCTGACCGGCATGATCGCCGCCCTCGCTGCACGCGGATTGACACCGATGGAAGCGGCCTGCTGCGGCGTCTGGCTGCATGGCAAAGCCGCGGATAAAGCGATTGAAAAGACCTCGCTGTACGGCGTTCATCACAAGGAAATTCTGGCCGGTCTGGACGCCTTCTTATTCGATCATCAGAAGGAGTTATGGCGGTAATGGAAATCCGCCCGGTCAACCGCGCTGATTTACCGGCAATTCGCGACTTGTTTCTCCGCAGCGTCCAGGAAGTCGCCATCCGGGATTACACCCCCGGCCAATGCGCCGCTTGGACAGCGGGCGCTGATAAACCCGGCTGGGCCGAGCGGTTTTTAGTCACCTGGACGATCGGCGCATTCTGTGAAGATCAGCTGGCAGGCTTTGCGAATCTGGAAAGTCCGACTCAGCTGGATTGTTTCTACGTCCACCCCGATTTTCAGCGTCAGGGCGTCGGCACCGCTTTGTTGAACGCTGTCGTAGCCCAGGCCCGCAGCCAGGGCGCGGTCTTCCTGGAAAGTGATATTTCGCTGACCGCCGAACCGTTTTTCCGCAGGCAGGGTTGGAAAGCTGTGCGCCGCAATCAGGTCTGCCGGGGTGATCAGGTGCTGATCAACACGACGATGCGGAAGACATGGGGTTAAAGCCAGACGGACCGTCTGTGTTTTATCTCTGGCGATTTCGCTGCATATTTACCTTTAATTTAACCTAAACAAACGGACGACTGTGATAAGCCGTCCGTTTTTGATCTTTCTGTTTTATGATTCTGTTTCGTTTTCCGTTTCTTCTTCTGGCTCCAGCACGCTGAGATGATCGGTGTACTGATCGAACCACTGCGTGATTTCCTTTAACCGGCGGATCCGGTGAATCGGCTTCCCGGAACGGCTCAGCTCATGATTTTCACCATGGAACAGGCAGATCCGGGCGTCGACATTATGCAGCTTCAGCGCCTGAAACATTTGTAAGCCTTCCGCCATCCAGCAGCGGTAATCCTGATCGGAATGGATGAACAACGTTGGCGTCACCGCCTTGTCCGCGTATTTTAACGGTGAGAAGCCCCACATTTTTTCCGGATTTTCCCATGGCGTCGAATCCATCTGGCTCATGTTGTGATAGTAGCCGATATCGGTTGTCAGCGATTTGGAAAACCAGTTGGAAATGGAGCGCTGGCTGGCAGCACACGCGAAACGATCAGTATGGCCGATAATCCAGTTGGTCATAAATCCGCCGTAGCTGCCGCCGGTGACCGCAACGCGTCGTTCATTAATCATCGGATAGGTCTTCAGCACGAGATCCGTAAACGTCATGATATCGGAATAGTCGACTGTTCCATACTTGCCGCGCAGATCCATAAACGCGTTGCCGCGGCCGTCGGAACCGCGCGGGTTGCAGAAGAACACAAAGTAGCCCTGAGAAGCCCAGTACTGCATCTCATGCATGAAGACTTCGCCATACGCCGCTTTCGGTCCACCGTGGATATCCAGCACCGCTGGATAGGTCTTCGCCGGGTCAAAATCGATCGGTTTCAGCACCCAGCCGTCAATCCGCACGCCGTCGTTGGTAAAGCTGATCTTCTCCGGCTGAGCAACATAGGACTCCGCGAGCACGGCGTCGTTAACATGCGTGAGCTGGATTTCTGCGCCGTCTTTCAATTCGTACAGCTCCTGCAGCCGCATTTTGCGCATCGCGCTCAACACGATCCGGCCGTTCTGCACGTCGAAGAAATCGACGGAGCCTTCCGCCGTCGTTAACGCCCGGCGCTGCCCCTGACGATCAAACACCGTCAGTTCGGAATGGTTATCCCACGTCAATAACGTCCAGATCTCGCCGTTGACGATCTTCCAGCCGCGGCCGCCATACAGCTTGGCATCGCTGCCGACAGAGCTGCCCCACGACAGATCCTCGCCGTTGAGCAGTGTCATCGCACCGCTGGCAACATCAATCGTATACAGCTTGGCGTTTTCGCTGGATCCCCAGGTTTGATAGTCGGTCGCGGTCACGGCCAGCTGGTTATCGTTAAGCCAGCCGAGATGACCGAAGCTCCATTTGCCCGACGGCACCAATGTCGTCCGCTCGCCGCTGGCCCGGTCAATTAAATACAAGACTGAGGTCTGGCTGTTGACGGAATCGAATTCAGGACCGGCGATCGCGATCTTCGTGTGATCCGGGCTGATTTCCAAATGCCGCACATCCATGTATTTCGGGGATAAGATCTGAGCCTCGTCCGTGCCCGGTTTCACCAGCACCGCCCAGGTTCTTTTTTTATTGATGAAGCCGCGGCCGTTAAACCAATACGGCAGTTCGTCTAAAACCTCGTAATCCTTTTCTTCTTCCCGCTGTGCCAGCACCTTGTCGAGTGCCTTGCCTTCCAGCCCCTCTGCCGGCAGCTCGTTGAGATCTTTCAAGACCAGCGCGGCCATCGTTTCCCCGTCGACCGGTTTTAAGGCCGTGACCTTCCATGGCAGCGTAAACGCCTTCCGCGCTTCCCCACCGTTAAGATCCAGACGGTAATAGGTCGTCTGCGTCTTCCCCTGCTTCGCCGCTTTTTCATCCTCGCCGGTCCGATCGGCTGGAAACAGGATATGTTCCGCGTCTTCAAACAGGAAATTACGTTCTTTATGGCCTGACGTCAACGGAATACTGCGTTTCTGATCAAAGTCCCAGCACCTCAGATCGTGCTCATACCCGGTGCCTTCCGCGTTGCTTTGGCTCTGCACATAAACGCATCGCCGGCCATCCGCGGATAACGTCGCTTCCGACAGATACTGATAGGCTTTAAACGTATCAATTTGAATTGGTTTTGCCATTTTATTCTCCCCCCGCCCCGCTAATGGAGCTCATTGTCCTTATTTTACCGCTGCCTGAACGCAACGTCAATTTGGTTGTGACGAATCTTCCGCTTCCATTTTCAAATGCACGTCCTGCTGCGGATACGGAATGCCGATCCCGGCCTCATCCAGCGCTTCCTTGATCGCCAGACGCAGGCCCCGTTCGACCTCCCAATGCCGTAAGGGCAGCGTGCGGCAGATGACCGTGATGTTGACGGAAGAATCCGCCAACTCCGTAATTCCCTGAACCTTCGGTTCCTCGACGATGATTTCCTTGACCTGCTTGGCATACGCCTTGGCCGCCTGATCGAGAATTTCCATCACCTGGCGGCTGTCCGCTTCATACGGCGTGCTGACCGTGACCTTCGCCAGCGAATCCATCCGGGAATAATTGATCACCCGGCCGATCGTGCCGTTGGGAATGATGATCTGCTGCCCGGCGAAGTTTTTCAAATACGTCACGCGCATCGCCGTCGCCGTCACAGTGCCTTCAATATCGTCCAGCTTAACATAATCGCCGACCGAAAACTGCTTTTCAAACATCATGAAAAACCCGGTGACCACGTCCTTGATTAAACTTTGCGCGCCGATGCCTAAAGCCAGCGAGCCGATCCCGGCGGATAACAACAAATTGTTGATCGCATTGCCGAAGCCCAGCTGCGCCAGGATCATCAAGGCGCAGATGCCGTAGACGATATAACGGAAGGTGCTGCGCGTCATCGTCATCATTGTCTGCACGCGGCGCGCCTGCATTTCCGGCATTTCCTCGGATTTTTTGATCTGCCGGGCAGTTAATTTGGAAATCAGATTCAATACCAGCTTGCCGCCCAGAACGATCAACAGTATGCCGACGCCTTTCCAGAACAACAGCCCGCTGTTTTCAGCGAGCGTGCTCAGAAAACCGTTGAAATAATCCGTGATTGTTTTTCCCAGAATTCCTGTCATGAACATCCCCCTGTCTTGTGCTTAAGTTTAACGAAAATCGGCGGCTTATTCAATCCTTCTTCATGGAATTGAAAGATTTCCCGGGGTTTGCAGGCAAATTCCTTGTTTTCCCGCGTTTTTCACGGCTATAATGAAACCAGAATAACATAAAGGAGGATTCGTAATGGCAACGGTAATTACAACGGATAATTTTGATCAGGAGGTCGTTCATTCCGACCTGCCGGTCATGCTGGATTTCCAAGCGCCCTGGTGCATGTACTGCCGGCGTTTGGCCCCTGTCATCGCCAAGCTGGAAAAAGAATTAGAGGGTCGGGTGCGGATCGGGACTGTCGACATTGATCAGCAGCCGGAGCTGGAAGAAAAATTCGACGTCAACACGATTCCGTCGCTGATCCTGTTCAAGCAGGGCGTGCAGGGTTCAACGCTGGTCAATCCGCCGTCCCGCGGCGCGATCATGAGCTGGCTGGAAGAACAGGGGATCTGATGATGGAACACGTACAAGTCGTTGTTTTAGGCGGCGGCCCCGCCGGATACACGGCGGCGCTGTATTGCGCCCGGGCTGGTTTCCGCACTGTAATCCTGGAAAAATTGTCGGCCGGCGGCCAGATGGCGACCACCGCGCAGATCGACAATTACCCGGGTTTTGACGAAGGCGTCGATGGTTTTGAGCTGGGCATGAAAATGCAGGCGCAGGCGGAACGGTTCGGCGCAGAAACTTATTTGGAAGAAGTGCTTTCCGTGGATTTAACCGCAGTCCCCAAGAAGATTGTGACCGACAGCCGCGAGCTGACGGCGGACGCCGTGATTCTGGCGACCGGCGCGTCGGCGCGGAAATTGGGCGTACCGGAAGAGGATTCACTGGTTGGGCGCGGTGTAGCGTACTGCGCGACGTGCGACGGCATGTTTTATAAGGGCAAGACGGTCGCGGTGATCGGCGGCGGCAACACCGCGGCGGCGGATGCTTTGTTTCTCTCGCGGATTTGCGAAAAGGTGATCCTGATTCACCGGCGCGACACACTGCGGGCCGACCGGGTTTACCTCAATCCGCTGCAGAGCTGCGATAATCTGGAATTCATCTGGAACAGCACGGTCGATGCCATTCTGCATGATCAAAAGGTCACCGGTCTGCGGTTGCGCGACAAGTTCAGCGGCGAGCTGCAGGAAATCGCATGCGACGGCGTCTTCGTCGCGGTTGGCCAGCTGCCCAACACCGCTTTGTTTGAAGGACAGCTGAAACTGGATCATGGATACATCGCCGCGGATGAAACGACGAGAACCTCGCTGCCGGGTGTCTTCGCGATCGGCGACGTGCGCACCAAAGCGCTGCGGCAGGTCATCACCGCCGCCAGTGACGGCGCGGTCGCCAGCCACTTTGTTGAGGAATACCTCGCTTCCCTGTAAGCTTCCGTTCCTCATTTCATAATTTCATAACATATTTGACGGCCGCGGTTTTCCGCGGCCTTTTCTGCGCGTCGAAATTTGTCTGAAATTACGACACAACGCGCAAACTGCTTATAGGCAAATCCTGTCTGTTCACGTATGATAATTTCAGAAAGCAAGGGATAGGAAATGTCATTGGACGCAAAGCTGAAGCAATCACTTTTGGAAACCGCCGCCCGCCATCGGCTGCGCCGCGGCAAATCCGGAAGGCAGACCGCCCGCAATCTCGTCGATCTGACCTGCACGCTGAAAAAAAAGGATCTGCCGGAATATGACAGATCGCTGATCAGTGAAGAATGCTTCAATCTATTAAAAAAGACGAGTATCGAAGACACGACAGCCTGGCTGATCCATCGGATCTAGCCTTTTTCTTTGATTCAGAACTGCCCCTGCAGACGCAGATTCGCCATTTTCTCGCTGTCGTTGGCCAATTTCCGAATCCGCAGCGACAGGGATTTGGGGCTTTCCTTCATTCCGCCCCGGACCCAGTCACAGATAATCCCGCACATTCCATAGCTGTAAAAGCGGGAATACAGCCGCACATCCGCCTCCTGCAGCCGCAGGCTCCCATCCAGACGGCGGATCGCTTCTTCAAACAGCGTGCAGGTGATCTGAAACAGATAATCCTCAAAACACTGCGGCGAAGCGCTGATCGTATTCTCATAGAAGATCTGATTTTCGCGCATCATGGTCAGCAGCTTTTCCATGTGCTGATGCCAGTTGTCAAAGGTCACGTCGCTGGCCAGATAAACAAACCCTTCCTGATAATAAATCCAGTCCAGCAATTCGTATTTATCCTGAAAATGGTAATAAAACGTCTGACGATTCAGTCCGCATTGTTCCGTAATGTCCCGCACTGAAATCTTGTTAAAGTCCTTGTGATGACATAATTCTTTCAAGCCTTCCGCGATCGCTTTTTTCGTCAGATCCGCCATGTCCTGCCTCCCGGATCTGCACTTGCCCGACTCTCGGCCGCAAATCCTGTTTCTATGATAGCTTTATTGTAAGCTATTTTGATCAAAAGGGAAAGAATGAAGCATACCCGCTTCTGATAAATGGGATTTTGATCCAAGCTCGGTTATTTTACGGAGTGCTGCAGCCTCTGATCTCTGTAAAAGAGCGTAAGGATTTTAAAACACTGAATACTTTCTATTTAAAATTAATATTGGTATTAATTATCACATCCACTATAATTAAATAGGTATTAGGAAGAAGGGGCGAAATGGATAAAAGTAATTTCCAGTAATATAAGCAAGCCAAAACTATTTCCGAGCAATTACAATATTTAAATGAACATAAAAGAGTTCAATTTAATGAGATGAATAAAGAAAACGCAGGAAACAAGCTGCTAGAATATAACTACATTAATGTAATTACTCCGTTTAAACATAGATTCGCTAAATTAAATAACAAGAAAGAAGTTGAAAAAGCAAACGGAAGACATGTATACGAGAGAGATATAGAATTTCAGGAGTACTATAATTTCTTTATCAATGAAAGAAAGTCTTATCCTATTATCATTACAAACATATTAGATTTTGAAATACATTTTAAAACCAGCGTCGCTTATAATGTTCTTACAGTCTGTAAAATCCAAGATTCAAACCAGTTGGAATTATTTCTTGTTAAATTAAACTTAAAATTTGCTTTTTTAACGTCGAAATATAAGGAAAATAGAATTGAACACATGAGCAATCGCATAAATGCTCTAAAAAAAAGATATTTTTAAATATGCTGATGTTTATTGCTTTTTTGATAGAATGAGTTTAGGAGATATGCTAACCGTCTTTACTTGCCTTGACAATTCAATGCAAAACAGAATTTTTCAGGATTTAAAAAAGTTTCAAATGAAATTTAATGTTGATAAAGTCCCTGATTTTATTGATAAAGTGTTTTGTCTAGTATCCATTAGAAACTGTGTAATGCATTGCAATAGTCTGGAAATATTAAACAGATTCTATAATCCTAAAACACATGAGTTAAGAAAAAAATCAGATAGGAAAAAATATTTAAACATGATAAAAAATCTAAGTATAGAAAAAACTCACGATAAATCGTGAGTTTTCTTCCGCACCGAGTGTCATTTACAATGTTATTATATGCTATAGGTCGGTGAATATCAATTAAAAGTTTCAAATGAAAATCCTGAAGTTTGCTTTCACCGCAATCGAAAAGAGATCTTTAGTAAAACTCATCCCAGTGCCGCTAAGGGATTTTGTTTTCGAAGCCAAACCGTTCCGAGATCTTTTTCCTGGTGTTGACAATCCCTGTCTTCGGCATAAAGCCGAATGTCCTTCCAATTTCGGACTCATGAAGTTCTAATGGCAAGAGCTTGTGAAATGAAAAAGACCGGCTTCCCGCAGAGAAAAACCGGCCTTGGATTCAATCTTCGATTCGATAACTTCTTTAGCGCGCCAGCCAGCCGCCGTCAACAGGAATTGTCGCGCCGCAGATATAGTCGGAAGCTTCGCTCGCCAAAAAGACCACCGGTCCCTGCAGCACGGACGGATCGCCCCAGTAGCCGATCGGCAGCCGGTCGAGCACTTCTTTGTTGCGGACCGGATCGTCCTGCATCGCCTGCGTCAGCGGCGTCTTCATGTAGCCCGGCGCGATGGCGTTGACGTTGATATCCTTGCTTGACAGCTCGTTGGCCATTTCCTTCGTCAGCCCCATGATCGCCGATTTGCTGGCGGTGTAGGCCGGTACGAGGATGCCGCCGGTAAAGGAAAGCATGCTTGCGATGTTGATGATTTTACCGCGGGTTCCCTGCTTTACCATCTGGTTGGCTGCACTTTGTGAAAGCAAAAAGACCTGCTTCAGATTCAAATTCAGCGTGTAATCCCAATCCGCTTCGGCGTATTCCAGAAACGGTGCGCGGCGGTTGACGCCGGCGTTGTTCAGCAGAATATCCAGATGACCATAAACGTTGACGACTTCCGCGACGATCGCATCGGTCAGCGCTTTGGTCGGCTTCGATAAATCTGCCTTCATGTAATGATAACCGCGGCCGATCTTTTCAATCGCTTCCCGGATATTCGCATCGTCGCCATGGCCGATGTTGAAAATATCCGCGCCGTTTTCCGCCAGACCAACGCACATCGCATAGCCTAAGCCTCGATTTGCCCCGGTCACTAATGCGACCTTGCCCTTTAGCAATCCTTCTTTATAAATCATATTCATCCTCCTCACTCGTTACCCTAACAATAGCACAAATTCCGTGTTTTGTATCCTTCATTTATTTTTTCACAAGTCGCTCAATCCAACTGTTCATGCAAAATCCGCCGCACAGCGCCCGGACCTTGCAGCATTGCGGTCAACAAATCTTCCACCCGTTCGATAAGACCTGCATCTTCCAGATCCAGTCCGAAAATCGCGGAATTCTTTAAAATAGCGCGAACGCCGGTAAGCGGCGGGCAGGTCTGACCCAGCGTAATGCCTTCCAGCAGCGGCCGCAGCGTGTCCAGCAATGGGTCCGGGCTTAACGACATCGGCTGCCCCTGATCATCAATCCCCAACAGATAACGCAGCCATCCGGCATAGACCAACGGGATCGCCTTTAAATCGGAAAGCGGGCGGCCTTCCTTCATATACGCCTTGACGGTTTCGCCAAACCGCACGCCCAGCTTCTGTGAGGTATCGGTCGCAATTCGCTGCGGCGTATCCGGCATAAAGGGATTCGGGATGCGCAGTGTCAGCACTTCGTCAAGAAATTGTTCAGGCGCCAGAATTTTCGGGTTTGTCACAACCGGCAGCCCTTCCACCCGGCCGATCCGTTCCGCCAGCCGCTTTAAATCCGGATCCTGCATTTCCGCACTGATCTTGGTGAAGCCGAGCAGACAGCCGAACACCGCCAGACCGGTATGCACCGGATTCAGACAGGTCGAAACCTTCATCCGCTCCACCTGTTCCACCGTCTGCCGGTCCGCGAACATCACGCCGGCTTTTTCCAGCGGCGGACGGCCGTTGGGGAAGCGGTCCTCAACGACGAGATACTCGCACTCCTCGGCGTTGACAAACGGCGCGATGTAGGTATGCCTGGCCGTGACGATCGGACTGACATCCTCCACCCCATCCTGCTTCAATAACGCTTCAATCGCCGGATCCGGCCGCGGCGTAATCTTGTCGATCATCGTCCATGGGAAACTGACCTGGCCTTCATCCTGCACATAGTCCAGAAAGCCCGCTTCAGTCTTGCCTGCGCGCGTCCAGCCTTCAGCCATTGTCACAATCGCCTGTTTCAGCTTTTCGCCGTTGTGCGAACAGTTGTCCATACTGACCAGCGCGATCGGCAGCGCCCCGTTTTGATACCGCGCGGAAAGCAGCGCGGCGACTTTGCCAATATAGCTGAGCGCCGCCTGCGGCCCCCGTTCAAACTCAGCAGCGATCTCCGGCAGAATCTGGTCCTTTTCATCGCGGACACGATATCCTTTTTCCGTGATCGTAAAGCTGGCCAGCTGCAGGCTCGGCTGGATGAACAAGTTTCTTAACATCGTGAAATCCGCGCTGGCCGGATCGAGCTTCAAGGCGGCGGCCAGACTGCCGATCACCGTTTTTTCCACGCTGCCTGAGGCTTTCAGCGTGACCAGAATATTCAGATCATCGTGCGGATTGAGCATTCCGTCGACGATTTCATCATCATATCCTTCCGCCGCGATCAGACCTTCCGAAACTTCCCCGTCTTCAATCAGCTGCTGCATCAGCCGCGTCTGATACGCGCGGAAGATATTCCCGGCGCCAAAGTGAATCCAGCGCGGCGTTGCCAGCGTTGCCTGACGCATCCGCTCGCGGTCGTATTGCGGCAGCGTGTAGCCATGATCCAGCCAGCCTTGCCGGTCTTTCAGTCCTTCATCAGTTAATCGCATACGCATCCCTCGCTTTTGACAATCGCTTCCCACAAACCGTTAAGATAAGCCGCACCCAGCGCCCGGTCATACAGACCATAGCCCGGCATCGCTTTCTCGCCCCAGATCATCCGGCCATGGTCCGGACGGATCGGACCGTCGAAACCGATATCGAACAGCGCTTTCATAATTTCATACATATCAAAGCTGCCGTCGCTGGACAAATGGGCGCTTTCCTCAAAATCATCCGGCGTATTAAACTTCAGGTTGCGGACATGCGCGAAGTGAATCCGACCTTTTAACGAGCGGATCATATGCGGCAGATCGTTTTCCAGATTTGTTCCATAAGAACCGGAACAAAACGTCACGCCGTTGTGCGGATTGTCGACCATCTTCATCATCCGCTGAATGTTGCCCTCGTTAATAATAATCCGCGGCAGACCGAACACGCTCCAGGCCGGATCATCCGGGTGGATCGCCATGTTGATATCATACCGGTCGCAGACAGGCATGATCGCTTCCAGGAAAATCCGCAGATTTTCAAACAGCTGCTGCTCATCGACGCTGCGGTACAGCGCAAACAATTCCTTGATCCGGTCCATCCGTTCCGGTTCCCATCCCGGCAGGATAAAACCGTTGGTATCCGCGCCGATCGAAGCGAACATCTTTTCCGGATTCAATTCGTCCACCGCTTTCTGCGTGTACGCCAATACCGTCGAGCCGTCCGGACGCTTGCGGGCCAGTTCGGTCCGCGTCCAGTCAAAAACCGGCATGAAATTATAACAGACCATGTGGATGTCCGCTTTGCCCAGGTTTTCCAGCGTCTGAATATAATGATCGATCATTTCGTCGCGCCGCGCCGTTCCCGCCTTGATCGCATCGTGAACGTTGACGCTTTCAATTCCGCTGACGCGCAGTCCGGAAGCCTCGACCTCATCTTTCATCGCCGCGATCCGCTCCGGCGTCCAGATTTCACCCGGCAGCGTGTCATACAGCGTCGTGATGACGCCGCGGACGCCCGGAATCTGACGGATTTGTTCAAGCGTTACGGAATCGTAGCCGGTCCCATACCAGCGTAATGTCATTTCCATAGGTTTTATTTCCTCCTTTACCTAAAAGAAAAGGGACGGCTTGTCCCTTTGTTCAGACTGTTTAGCCTGCGTAGTTTTCAAGATCGTCGATCGCCTTGCGGATCAGCGCCTGGGTGACCGGATACGGAACATGGTTGAGTTCCTGATTCTTTTCCGCCATTTCCAGCACGTCGCTTAACGGATCGTCCTTGCTCAACTCTAAATCCGCCAGACAGACCGGCAGCCCGATTTGACGGTGGAAGGCGTAAGCTTTTTGAAGCATTTCCTTCTGACCGTCCATCATCAGCTGCACCAGCGTGCCGTAGGACACAACCTCGCCATGCAGATGGTTCTTCTCGATATGCTCGCGCACCGTCAACCCGTAGAACAGAGCGTGCGCCAGTGCGGAATTGTAATTGGGATGGACAAGCAGTGAAACGCTGCCGGTGGAAATCAGGATATTCTGGATGATCTGTTCGAGATCGTCGCTGACTTCCTGATTTTTCGCTGCGCGCAGCGCGCTGACGCCGTGGGCGATCACCGGCTCAAAGCACATCGCGCTGATCGTACGGCCCAGTTCGCTGGCATAATCCAGTGAATCGTTGCGGGCGGAGAACGTACACTCCACATGCTTCGCCATCGTATCGCCGATACCGGCCCATAAATACTGAATCGGCGCTTCGGCAATGACCGAAGTCGGGATCAGACAGTGTACCGGCGCGGCCTTCAGCTTTGGAATATCCTTGAACGAACCGTCGGCGTTATACATGATGCTGATCTTGGTTACTGCCGCGCAGGTGGAGGCGATCGTCGCAATCGTGACGACCGGCTTTCCCAGCTGATCGCCGGCCAGCTTCACCGTGTCCAGACATTTGCCGCCGCCGATGCCGACCAGCACGTCTGCCCGCCGCACATCCGGATCCTCTGTCAGCCTGGCGACGTTCTCATAGGTTGCCTCATGCCCATAGCAGACTTCTCTGACAACGTCCAGCGAACCCAGCGCCGGGGTTAACAGCGCCTGACAGGCGGCATAGGCTTTCGCACCATGAATCAGCGCCACTTTGCGTCCGTAAGCGGAAACGACACGTTCCAGATCATTCAGTGCGTCCGGGCCGATCGTATAGCGCGGAAGGGTCACGTTTTTCATACTTTATTTGCCTAAGACTTCACGTACATACGCTTCCAGCTCGGCGTTCTGGCAGCCGGCAAAGAAGCAGTCCTGGAACCGCTGCGTCAGCGCTTCCTTAACCATGTTCTGATCAAGCGCCTTCAAGCCATCCAGAACCGGCTTGCCCACCGCGGCCTTCACTTCGTTTAACAGCGCGGCGTTGCGGTTCTGCGATTCCTTGCGGCCCGGCTCATTCGGATAGCCCATGCCCTTCGGAGAACCAAATGCTTTTTCAAAAATCGTGTGGATGTTCAGCTCGCCGCCCCAGCCGAAGCCTTTGGCATAAGGGATCGACAGTGCGTTGCCGTTGTTGATCTGCAAGAACAGGTAGGCGTCTGACGGTTCGATGCAATAGCCGCAGACAACGCCCGGATACGCGTTCAGCGACATCAGCGCGCCCTGGCCGGTGCCGCAGCCGGTAACGACGAAGTCCACCGCGCCGCTGTTAAGCAGCAGGCAGGCCTGAATGCCCAGATGCAGATAAGTCAGACGTGGATTTTCTTCCGTATACGCTTCCGGAACGTCCTTGTCCAGCAGCGGTTTTGCCATCGCGGTGTTATAAACGGCATGACCCATCGGTTCGACGACGTCTTTCAGCTGTTCCAGAATAATCGTGTTTTTCGGGGCCTGGCTGAATTCATTCATTAATGCAATTTTCATGTGTTTGTTTCTCCTTTTCTTCTTTTTAACAGGAACATCAATTTCCTGTTCCTGTCTATAAAAGTATCATAAACGATTCGTTCCGGATTATCAATCCTCGTCATTTTAATGTGGTAAATTGTCGTTTATCCGCCCTGCCAAAATGGAAAAGCAAAATAATGTGATCCAATAAAACTTCATTCTGTAATTTTTCATCCTGTTTTCCAGCTAGGGTGATCCGATCAATACCCCCTGTCCAGGTCATTGTTTTCAGTTTGACTACAGTACTGATACAGGACAGTACCAGGACTGGCGGTTAAACGGAATCAGCTCGTCGCTCAAACATAGAATGATTCCCGGCTGAACGTCGAGATGAAACTGCTGCAGAACATTAAAATTCTTATCCGGTTTCGAAGGTTCCTTGCCTTTCTTAATCTCGATCGGCGTGATCTGATCCCCATTCACAACAAGCAGGTCGATCTCCTTCTTATCCGCATCCCGGTAATAGAACAAATCGACAGGTTTGCCGGCATTGTAATAACTCTTAACAATTTCCGTAACGACATAAGTTTCAAAGAAGACACCATCCATCGCACCGTTCGCCAAGGTCTCCGCATTCGGCCACCGGCATAAATAAGCCGCAAGTCCTGTATCCATAAAATAAACTTTAGGAGTTTTGACCAACCGTTTGGAAATGTTGGAAAAATAAGGACGCAGAATAAAAATCACGCCGGACCGCTCCAGAATGGATATCCAGGATTTAGCGGTCGGCAAGGAAACGCCAATCGTCTTAGCGATTTCATCATATTTCAACTCCTGCCCCGTCCGGGCAGCTACAAAGACTAGAAAATCATAAAACTCATTCAGTTTTCCAACCTGCGCCAAGTCTTGAATGTCACGTTCAAGATAGGTATTGATATAATCCATATAGTAACGATCGTTGTCAAGATCACTAACACGCAATTTAGGCATGCCTCCACGATAGATATCCTCATAAATCGTATGGATATCCTTCTTCACGCTGGTTTTCAGGCGTTCCCGCAAAGATTTTAGATCCGGCTGAAAAAGTCCGACGGGACGTCCCTCGATCTCAGCCGCCGACAATCCGGCCATATCAAAAACGGCAACCCGGCCTGCCAGAGATTCAGAAACACCCTGCATCATTTTAAATTTCTGCGATCCGGTAATCCAAAACATCCCGTTGTTATCTTCGCCCGCAAGCGCCTTCTCATCGACAATCTTTTTCATTTCTAAAAGAAGCGAAGGAACACGTTGGATTTCGTCGATCAACAGCGGTGATCCATAAGTTTCAAAAAAAAAGGGCAGGATCCTGAATTGCCAGTCTGCGGGCATTGCCGTCATCCAGTGTGACATAGCGCCGATCCGGTTCCTTGATATGATTCAGCATTGTAAGTTTTCCCACCTGACGCTGACCGCAAACCATGATGACAGGATAATAGCGAGAGGCATTTAAAATCTGATTTTCTAAGTGTCTTTGAATATACATGAAAGCACCTTCTTTCGATATTTTTAAAGTATAACTTTACTTTATCCGTATTTTCCGAATAAATCAAATATAGAAAATTGTATTTTCATCTGCTTAATAACCTTCATTAGATATCGACTCCTGGTCATATAAAAAATCACACAAACAACAAACGAGCACCTTGGGTAAGATGCTCGCTTATTTACTTATAAATGGGAGAATTTATTCGTTGCCGGTCGAAACCGATTCACCGTAGAAATACTGGTTGTTGGACCCGATCACCCGGATATATTCCTTCACGAACTGCTTCACAGCGGCTTCCGCCGTCATGCACAGTTCCAGATAATCCGCGTTCGGTTTGCACTCCAGCTTCTTTAGCATCGCGTTTTTCGCGGCATGGAAAGCGTCGGTGCAGACGTTGATCTTGTTGATGCCTCCGGCGACGGCCTTGCGGATGTTCTCTTCGCCGCTGCCGCTTCCGCCGTGCAGAACCAACGGCATATCCAGCGCCTTTTTCAGCTCGGCCAGACGTTCAAAGTTCAGCACCGGCACATAGCCCTTCGGATAATCCCCATGCGCCGTGCCGATCGCCACCGCCAAAGCGTCGCAGCCGGTGTCTTTCACAAACTTCTTTGCTTCTTCGACGTTAGTATACAGGTCGACCTTACTGTTGTCGCCGTCCGCCGCCTGCCCAACATGACCCAGCTCCGCTTCAACGCAAATTCCGTGCGGATGCGCCAGCGCGCAGACAACCGAGGTCCGCTTGACGTTTTCTTCATAAGGATAGGAAGAAGCGTCGATCATCAGGCTGGTGAAGCCGTTGTGGATGGCCGTGACCATATCTTCCAGCTTTCCGCCATGATCCAGGTTCAACGCGACCGGAATGCTGGCGCGTTCAGCCAGTTCCTTCACCAGTGGAACGATCTCCGTCAGATGCGCATGCTTGCCGATCTGACCCGGACCCATCTGGACGATAATCGGGGAATGTTCTTCCTCGGCGGCGCTGATCACCGCGCGGGCCATTTCCATATTGATGCTGTTGACTGCCATCACCGCGTAATTATGCTTGTGCGCGTGCTGCAGAATATCCTTCATCGAAACTAACATAGGACTCCTTCTTTCTTTCCTTAATATAATTGCGAATGTCTTAGAAATTGAGGGTGAAGCTTACAGGTTGATGTCCAGGTCGACGATTTCTTCTTCCTCTTCCTGACCTTCCTCGCTCGGCTTCTTGATCGCCGAATAGATGACGCCAGTCGCAACCGAGCCGACAATCAAGGCGATCACCGCCCACATCCAGTTGGTCATCATCGGGAAGACGAAGATTCCGCCATGGCCGGCAACGGATTCAACACCCATCGCTACGGCGATGCCGCCGGCTAACGCTGAACCGATCATGGAAGCGGGGATGAAGCGGGCCGGATCTGCCGCCGCAAATGGCAGGACACCTTCAGTAATGAAGCACAGGCCCATCGGGAATGCGGTTTTCGCGGTTTCTTTTTCCGTCAGCGAGAATTTTTTCGGTGTTAACAGAGTGGAAACGAAGACGCCGCATGGTGGCGTCATGCCGCCGATGATCTTGGCTGACATTGGTCCGTAGATGCCATCAGCACCCAGCGCATTGGCTGCCATGGAAGCCGTCTTGTTGACCGGGCCGCCCATATCGAAGCCCATGCCCGCGCCGATAACCGCGCCGATGATGAACTTGGAACCACCGTTGAGGCTCATGATCCAACCCTGCAGAGCATTCATGGCAATCGCCATCGGCTTCGCCACGATCGCGAAGAAGGCCACGCCGCAGACAAAGGTCGCGATGACTGGAATAATCATAACCGGCATCAGGCCGACCATCCACTTCGGAAGCTTCCAAGTCTTCATCCACTGGATGAAATAACCGATCACAAACGCCATCAGCAGACCGCCTAAGAAGCCCGCTTTCGACTGGTTTGCCGCATAACCGATGACGAAGCCCGGCACGATGCCCGGACGTTCAGCGATCGAGTAGCAGACGCCGGCCGTCATGACCGCAACGCCGAAGCTCATCGCGTAGTCAGATAATTTGGAAATCATCCACCAGAACTGTTTCCAGTCGAAGCAGTTCAGGTTGCTGAAGAGGGTCGCGCCCGCTTCCGGCGCATAATTGCCGACTTCCCATCCGCCGAAGCCTTTCGCTAAGGCGCCCAGGATACCGCCGGCCACGATCATCGGAATCATGTACGAGATGCCGGTCATCATGTGTTTTTTAAAGTTCAACTTTTTCATGGATTCATCTACCCCTTTTTATTTTTGGATTTTCTTTTCGATCGTGGCGATCAAGCTTTTTGGATTCTTCATCGCGACGCTGATCGGAATGTCAACGGTCGGCTTGCCGGCGAAACGTTCCATTCCGCCGACAGCGATATCATGCGCGATGATGACAACATCCGCCGCGGCGATATCTTCCGCTGTCAGTTTGTTCTGTGCGCCGATCGTCCCCTGCGTTTCGATCTTGCACTGATGGCCCGCGGCCTCCGCTGCGTTCTGAATCTTTTCCGCAACGATATAGGTATGCGCGATGCCTGCGGTACAAGCTGTAATTCCTACAATCTTCATTTGGGTTCACCTCCCATCCGTCTTTGTTCTTTTGGCATGATCATAATTTATCATGTTGCAAGCGCTTTAGTTTAACAACTGCGGGAACTTTATTACGGTAATTTTTTGATTAAGTAACGATTAAATTACGGTAATTTTGGTCATTAGTTGAGGAATAAATTAATCAACTCCTGCTTTGTTGTAACCTTCTGCAGCTTCTCCACGCGTTCGTCGTTGCCCAGCTTGCCGGCCAGCTCCGCCAGCAGCATCATGTGATTGGACGCGAAATCAGCGTCGTCGCTGACGCAGAACAGGAAGACCAGATTGATCGGCTCATCGTCGTAGCTTTCCCATTCGATCTCATTTTCGCAGCGGCCGATCGCGATCCCGATCTTTTTGACGGCATGACTTTTGCCATGAGGAATCGCGATGTGGTTGCCCATGCCGGTAATCCCCTCCGCTTCCCGGACATAAATGTCCTTGACGAACTGTTCGATGTCTTCAATGTAGCCCGCTTCCAGCAGGTGCGCGCTCAAATCATGGAGCACTTCGTCTTTCGTCGTGCTCTTTAAATGCAGGTCGATGATGTTTTCATCCAGAATATCCGCTAATGCCATACGTTGTTTTCTCTCCTTATCGTAGCTTTGCTTACTGAAATTACTTGATTAAATATTTGTAAAAATCGACGTTGGTCTGAAAATTCCGCAGGACGTTGACCTGCTCGTCGGTTCCGACCAGCTTGATGTACTGCTTATAGAAAGCCTGGGTGCGGCGGATCTCAAAGTCATTGGTCATTTTCACGACTAACAGAAAGATCACGTCGACCATTTCGCTGTCCCACAAGATCGGTTTTTCCAGCGTGGCGATGACGACCCGGGCTTCGTTGATCTCGTTCTGATCGCCATGAGGAATCGCAACGCCGTTGCCGATCGACGTCGGCGTAAACGCTTCACGGTCCAGGACCGTCTTGACATACTTGCGCGTGACATAGCCCTTGCGGACCAGATGATCGCACAAATACTTCAGCAGCGCCGGCTTGTCGTCAATTTTCAGATGCGTAAAGATCAGATCCGGCTCAAACAGCTGGTGGCAGTCCGCGTCGAACTGCGCCTCGCTGACCTTGTTGAGAATCGTGTTGCGGATCCAGTGGTTGATTTTCTGAATCGAAGCGTCGGACAGGAAATCGTCGATCTCCACGATCCGCGGGTCATTCAGCTGCAGCTCGCGCGTCGTCAGAATCAAATCGACGTCCGTGACTTTTTCAATCTTGAAATCATGGACGCTGACCACCTTCACCGAATGAATCAGGCTGGACGAGCGGCAGATCTTGTCGCACAGCATCTGGTTGATGCCCATGCCCGAAGCGCTGACCAGCATCGTCCGGACCGGATTCTCATTGCGCTCCAGAGCGGATTGGATATACAGCACGATATAGCCCAGCTCATCCTCGCTGACCTTCAGATCGAAATATTCCTCAAACAGAACGGAGATCAGCCAGGCAACCCGGAAGGTCTTTTTATATTCCGTTTTGATATAACTGGTCAGTCCATTGGTATGTCCACGTTCATAGCGCAGCCGAAACAGCGTGGGCCGCATGTGAATCAACAGGCCGTGATAGAGCGCGTCGTCATGCGTCAGATCGACGTTGAGAACGTTGCTGACAACGGAGATGATCTTGCGGACAAATTCCTGCAGCTTGTTGTCATATTCCCGCAGCACCTCGCCGCTGTCGGCGCTGTAGCCGCTGTCGATCAGCTTGGAGCACAGGATCTGGATTGACAAAAACGCTTTTTCCTCAGTCGGCAGCGTCATGTTGAAATGCGCCCCAAGCTTTTTAAAGATCGCTTCGGCAAAGCTGTATTCGTTGTACTTCTGAAGCATTTCCAGTTCCTCGTCTGAAAATTTCAGCTTGCGGCCATTTCCCTGCTGGTTCTGATAGATCGCCAGCGATGCGTAAACAAGCACCTCGTTGAAGGATTCCTCGGCGAACTCAAAGCTCCATTCCTTTTCCGTTTCCATGATTCCCCGCCGGATCGCATCAAGATCCAGTCCCGGCATAAAAAACAGGATGCTTTCCTCGACGTTGGTCTCGGTATCGAATTTCAGAATGAAATGCTTCAATGCCAGGCGGTAGGACACCTCGTTGTACGCCAGTTCCAGACCCTTGTTGCGCACAACGTTCAGCTCGATGTTAAACAGCTTCAGCCAGCTGCGGCAGTCGTTGATCACCTTGAGCGTCGTCGGTACGCTGAGATAGAGCTGGGAGGCCAGCTGCTTGGTCGTCAGCGTGTTGTTCTTCGTGCTTTTCAAGATCAGCTTCAGCGCTGTTGCGGTGCGGACCTGATCGTTTTGCAGTACGTCCATATTCGTCGAGTTGTTGATCAGCGAATTGAGCTTCAGCCGCTGCTGCGCATCCGCGTTCAGCCAGATCCCGATCCGGGGTTTCTTGCATATCTCGCCCAGCTGGTTGTCCAGCAGCATGTTGTTGATCACTTCCACTTTAGTGCGGATCGTTTTTTCTGACAGTCCAATTTCTTCCGCCAGCTGGCCCGTGGTCACCATCTCTTTATTCAGCAGCGCCTTCAAGATCAGCTGGGTGTAGTAATTAGACTTTTGATCATTCATTTTGTCACCGCCCTTCCCTCGTCAATAAAATAGCATACTTTCCTGTTCCGGCTGAAAGAAAAACGGGAACAGAAATCCGGTAATTTTTTGCTTGTTGTTTCGCGAAGCTGGGGAAAAAGCATGAATATCCCTTTTATAAAAGCTTTTTTAATACTTTTCTCGAAGAATCACAAGTTGATCAAGTTAACCAAGACCTTCTCAAAACCAAGTTGACAACCTGATCAACAGACACTATGATAAGCTTGTCCAGGCAATCAAAAAGCCCGGCTTGTCCGGACTTAATCAATCAACTGGATTTTGAGATTTTTGAAGTATTGTCGGTATTTTTCACTCGGTTCTTCATCGGTGATAATTCCGGTAATGCCTTCAAGATCGAAAAACTTGTTAAACGCCACCGTACCGAATTTCGAGTGATCGGCGACGATCCAGACCTCCGCAGAATTCTGGATCACATGCCGCTTGATCACCCCTTCATTGAAATCGGTATTCGTCAGCCCCTTGGAAATCGACAGGCCGACCGTGGAAATGAACGCTTTATTATAGTAGTACGGATAAAACGAGGTATCGGAGAAGAAGGTCTGGGTTTCCCTTCTCAGCTTCCCGCCCAGGCAGATGCCCGTCAGATTCTCTGTTTCCGTCAGCGCGTTCATGACATGCAGGCTATGGGAGATCACTGTGATCTCCTGTTGATGAAGATAGGGGATCATGGTATAGGCGGTGGAACCTGAATCCACAAAAATTACGTCGCCGTCCTGCACCTGCCGCGCCGCCAGCTGACCGATCCGATCCTTGGCCGCCGCGTTGGTGCGCAGCCGGGAAGATAAAGTCGGCAAAGTCGCCGCGCTGATCTTTTCCGGTTTAGCCAGAACGCCGCCGTACACCTTGGTGATCACATTGCGGTCCTCCAGTTCCTTCAAATCCCGGCGCAGCGTCTGCACGGAGATATTGAACAGCTGCTGAAGCTCCTCGTTGCTCACCGAGCGGTTTTTGCGGATATAGGCTTCCATTTCCTGCAAACGATTGTATTTCATGGTTTTTCCCCGACCTTTCAACTTTCTCCATTATAGACAAGTTGAATCCCTGTGACAAGCAGAAAGGAGTTCACAATGCTAAGAAAAAATGAGGATCTGCATCCCGGTTTCAATCAGATCTGCGACAGTGAAAAAGACCGGATGTTCATGAACGTTCAACTGTTAATCGCCCATAAAGGCGAGTCCTGGCCGATCCAGTCAAAGGATCAGGAAACAGCGCTGCTGCTGCTGAGCGGAACTGTCGTCTATCAATATGAAGGCAAAGCGGTCAGCGCCGTGCGGAAGGATTGCTTCCACGACGACGCGACCTGCCTGCACGTCTGCCGGAACACGCCGGTGACGCTGGTCTTTGAGGAAGATGGCGAGGTGCTGGTCCAACAGAAGGAAAACCCGCGGATCTTCCCGGCCGTGCTGTATGACAAGTCCAACATCGACAAACAGTTCTTCGGCGAAGGCAAGCTGGCTGCCACGACCAAGCGCCAGGTCACGACGATCCTGGATTACCAGCGCACGCCATATTCCAACATGGTGCTGGGGGAAATCACCAACTTTCCAGGCATCTGGAGCAGTTATCCGCCGCATCATCATCCCCAGCCGGAGGTCTACTTCTACAAGTTCGATCATCCGCAGGGCTTCGGCAGCTGCTTCATGGGCGAGGAGGTCTATAAAATCACCCACAACAGCGTCGCGATGATCCCCGGCGGTCTGACCCATCCGCAAAATGCCGCGCCGGGCTACGCGATGTTCTATGTCTGGATGATTCCGCATCTAAAAAACAACCCATGGATCAAGACGCGCACTTTCGACCCCGATCATGAATGGGTCAACGATCCGGATGCCGAATTCTTCCAGCTTGATCAATAAGCCATAACCCCTTCATTCCTCAGGTCCGCTCAGCCATCGCGCAGAATTCCGTCCGTCTTCGAAAAAAAGGACAGCGGCAAATGCCTTGCCGGGCAGCGGTCCTGCAAAACAACGCCAAGTCTTGTCAAGGCGGTCAGCCTGTTAAAGTAAAGGAGAAATAAAAATACATGAATAAATTATACGAAATGGTCACCCGCTTCCCGCAGACGGAAGTGTGGAACGACTCCTGCAGCTGCAAGGAGCTGCAATACGCAATCGACAACGGCGCCAGCGGCGCAACCACCAACCCGGTCATCGTCGGCAACGTCTTAAAGAAGGAACTACCCGAATGGGAAGAGATCATCAGAGAAATCATCAGCACCCATCCGGCTTACACCGAGGATGAGGTCGCCTGGGATGTGATCAAGGCGTTAGGCGCCAAAGCCAGCCGGCTGCTTTTGCCGATGTTTGAGGAAAGCCATGGTCAGAAAGGCCGGATTTCGTTTCAGACCAACGCCAAGTTCTACCGCAGCAAGGACAAGATGGTCGAGCAGGCCTGCAAGCTGGCGGCCACCGTGCCCAATTCCCAGATCAAAGCCCCGACCTCCAAGGCCGGCATCGAAGCGTTTGAGGAATTAACCTACCGCGGCGTCAGCATCAACGCGACAGTCTCATTCACCTGCGCCCAGGCGATTGCGGTCGCCGAAGCCGTGGAGCGCGGCTTGGCGCGGCGGGAAGCGGAAGGCTTGTCCACGGCGGAAATGCATCCGGTCTGCACGATCATGGCCGGCCGGACCGACGATTACTTAAAAGCCTGGGTCAAGCAGCACGACGTGATGATCAGCGCGGAAGCGTTGGACATGGCGGGCGTAGCGGTCGTCAAAAACGCCTACCGGTTATACAAGGAACGCGGCTATCGGACAAAGCTGCTGGTCGCGGCCTTCCGCAATCAGCATCATTGGGAAGAATTCATCGGCGGGGATATCGTTCTGACGATCACCAGCGACTGGCAGCGCAAATACAACGGCAGCGACGTCGTGATCCAAAACAACATCGACACGCCGGTCGCAGACGAGCTGATCAACGAGCTGATGAAGCTGGATGAATTCAAAAAAGCATACTTTGAGGATGGGTTAAAGCCGGAAGCGTTTGAGCACTACGGCGCGTTTTTGGCGACGATGAATCAGTTTCTGGGCGGCTATGACGATTTAGTCAAACTCATCCGCGGCTACATGATCAAATAAGGAGGAACGACAATGGCAAATCTATTTTTAACACCCGCTAAAATCATCAACGGTTCAAGCGCTCTGGAAATGGCCGGTCCCGCATTGGCCGCGTTAGGCAAAAAGGCGCTGATCGTCACCGATTCGATGATGATCAAGCTCGGCAATCTGGACAAGGTGCTGAGAGTGCTGAATCAGCATCATGTCGGATATTCGATTTATGCTCAAATCAACAGTGAGCCATGCGATACGATGATCATCGACGGCTTGAAGCAATATCAGGCGGAACACTGCGACTTCTTGATCGCGCTGGGCGGCGGTTCGCCGATCGACTCGATGAAGGCGATCGCGATGATGAGCGCCGATCCAAACCGGCCGTTGAATTCCTACATGGGTCAGCCGGTGGAAACGCCGCTGCCGAAGAAGGTCGCGATCCCGACGACTGCCGGCACGGGTTCGGAAGCAACCCAGTTCACGATCATCACCGACACGGAAAACGACGTGAAGATGCTTTTAAAAGGCGGCAGTCTGATTCCGGATCTGGCGATCATCGACCCGCAGTTCACGATGACCGCGCCCAAGGGCGTGACCAGCGCGACCGGCATCGACGCCCTGTGCCACGCGATTGAAGCCTACACCTCCCGTCTGGCCCAGCCGCTTTCCGACACCTTTGCGCTCAGCGCCGTCAAGCGGATTTTCAACAATCTGACAAATGCCTATGAGCATGGCGACAATGAGGAAGCCCGGATCCAGATGTCGCTGGCGGCGCTGGAAGCCGGGATCGCCTTCAACAATTCCTCGGTAACGATCGTCCATGGCATGAGCCGTCCGATCGGCGCGCTGTTCCATATCGCGCATGGCTTAAGCAACGCCGTGCTGTTGGAAGTCTGCATGAAATATGTTAAGGATGGCGCAGTGGCCCGGTTTGCGGATCTGGCGCGTTATTGCGATATGACACAGTGTGAGGATGATGAACAGGCGGCCGATCTGTTTATTGAAAATCTGTCCGCGCTGTTAGCCCGGCTGAACGTGCCAACCTTGGCGCAGCTGAATGTCGATCGGGATCAGTTCATGAATTCGCTGGAAAAAATGGCCCATGACGCCAACGTTTCCGGCTCCCCGGCCAACACCCGCAAGCCGATAACGGAACAGGCGATGATCGAGCTGTATAAACAGCTGTGGTAAATTCTTCAGATCTTTCTTAGCCCCTAAGTTTCTCCCCTGCCCCGGGACTTCCCGTTTTTTTCCGGCATCAATGATGAAAGGATGATCTAAATTATGCGCATGACTCATTTTAAAAACGCCAACGTCGACGTCAGTCAGCTGGCCGTCGGCACCTGGGGGCTGGACAGCCTGCGCTGGAACGGCGCGATGAGCGAAACCGAAGCGATCGAAGCAATCCGCGCGATGATCCAGGGCGGCGTCAACCTGATCGACACAGCACCCAACTATGGCAACCACAGCTCGGAACAGATCGTCGGCAAAGCGATCCAGGGTCTGAACCGGTCTGAGATTTTAATTTCCACGAAGTTCGGCACGCACAATGATTTATTCACCGGCGGCGTATTCCGCGACGCCCGTTTCGGTACGGTCATGGAGGAAATGGCCAGCTCGCTGCGCAACCTCCAGACCGATTACGTCGATTTTTATTTCCTGCATTGGCCGGATACGCACACGCCGATTGCGGAAACGATGTGTGCCCTGAACTTCTTAAAGCAGCAGGGAAAAATCCGCTATATCGGCTTGTCCAACTGCGATCAGCCGTTATTGGAGGAAGCGATGAAATACGGTCAGATCGACGTCGTTCAGCCGCCCTTCTCGATGATTGATCAGCGTTATAAGCCATTGATGCAATGGTGTGCCGCACATGGCATCGACACGATGACCTATGGTTCCTTAAGCGGCGGGATTCTGACCGGCCGGTTCCACGAGGTTCCCGACTGGCCGGCCAACGATGTCCGGCTGTCCTTCTATAAGGGCTTTAAGCCGGAGATCTTCCCCCGCGTCATGGAGCTGATGGCAACGCTGGATGAAATTGCCCGGACACATCAGGTTCCAGTCAGTCAGGTTGCGATCAACTGGTCGACGCAGAAAGCATTCGTCTCCACCGCGTTGGTCGGCGTACGCAGCGTGCGTCATGTCGCGGAAAATCTCAATACGTTCACATGGCAGCTCAGCGATGCTCAAATGCAGCAAATCGACGCGGAAATCGCACGGCTGGGATTGGATCAGCTCTGATTCCCTGCTCACCGCCGTTGTATCACGGTTCTTCTTCCTTAGAGAAAAATGAGGGCTCCGTAAGGAAGAAGGATTTCAACGCTGAAGCTCAACGTTGAAGAAAATTACGCAAAACGAAATGTTTGTTGATAGAAACGCCGGGACCGGATTGCCCGGCGTTTTATTTTATGTCAAAAAAAACTCAAAAGAGTTGTTTAATTACCATTCTTGAGTTATACTGAATATGGAAAGCCGGGACGCTCTTTGCTTTACAGGAAATTTGATTATCGTCTTTCCTGAAAGCTCCTATCGCTGAAGATTCTTCCAACTTTCTGCCAATAGATTCCGTCCCGCGTCTTTCCGCCTGTTGATCATAAGATCCAGCGCATAAAAACAGAAGAATCCGATTGAAATTAACAGCCATGAGAACACCTGTCCCTCATGGATTCGGTTAACTCCCTGAAAAAATTTTGTTTAAATTATCTGTTTTTGTGCACAAATGGACAATATTACAAAAAATGCAGAAGATAATCCATTCAAACCTTTCGGCCGGTTCTATAAAATAAGAATCAGGAGGAAGGAAAATTATGAAAAAAATCGTTAAACTGATGCTTTCCGTCATGATGATCGCTTCGATGGCTGCGTGCAGCTCGGCACCGAAGAATGATCAAGGCGGCGAAGGCAAATTCAAAGCAGGAACTTACACAGGCACCGCCCAGGGCAATAACGGCGACGTTACCGTCGAAGTCACCTTGAGCGCCGACAAAATTGAAAAGGTCGAGGTCACGGAACACAAGGAATCGGCCGGCATCTCCGATGCGGCGATCGCCAACATCCCGGCTTCGATCGTTGAATCCCAGTCGCTGAACGTCGACACGGTATCCGGCGCAACGCACACATCCGACGCGATTCTGGACGCTGTCAAAGCGGCGCTGACAGAAGCCGGCGCAGATATCGAAGCGCTGATGAGCGGCGAGGGCGCGGCGAAGACGACCGTTACTTTAGAAGATAAGACCTATGACGTCGTTGTCTTAGGCGCCGGCGGAGCGGGCTTGTCTGCAGCGATCGAAGCACAGGCAGCAGGAGCAAATGTCGTTGTCATTGAAAAAATGCCATATGTCGGCGGCAACACGATTCTGTCCTATGCCGAACTGGCCTGCCCGAACAACTGGCTGCAGGAAGAACAGGGCATTGAAGACAGCCCGGAACTGATGGCGAAGGAAATGTGGGAAGGCGGCGGAAAGGTCGCGAAGAAGGAAATGGTCGATATCGTCGCGAACAACGCGACGGCGGCCGCGGAATGGCTGCGCGATGAGATCGGCGTCAAATATCAGGATTACCTCGTTTGGGAAGGCGGCCACAGCGTAGCCCGTGCCGTTGAACCGATTGATTTAGGCCCGGGCATGATCAATCCGTTAAAGGAATACGCTGAAGGTCACGGCGTTGAAATCATGCTGAACACCAAGGCTGAAGAACTGATTCAGGATGAAACCGGCAAGGTTGTCGGCGTTAAGGTCTCTCAGGGCGATCAGACCGCGACGATCTCCGCGAACAATGGCGTCGTTCTGGCCACCGGCGGTTTCGGCGCGAACGTCGAAATGCGCGAACATTACAACACACGTTGGGAAACACTGGACGAATCGGTTAAAACGACGAACTCCCCGGCGATTGTCGGCGACGGCATCGTCATGGCTGAAAAGATCGGCGCTCATCTGATCAATATGGAACACATCCAGCTCTATCCGTTCAACAATCCGATCACCGGCGTCTTCTATGGGATCGAAGCACCAAGCTGGTCGGGTGAAGGTCTGATCTATGTCAACAAAGACGGCAAGCGTTTCGTCAACGAAGTTGCAATGCGCGACGTTCGTGCTGAAGGTATTCTGGCTCAGGGCGGTTTAGTCTACGCGATCTACAATCAGGAAGTCGCTGACCGGCTGAATCTGGAAGAAAAATTCGCCGATGAATATGCCCGCTGCCTGGAAGACGATGTCTTCTTCAAAGCCGACACGCTGGAAGAAGTCGCGGAACACTACGGCATCAACGCTGAAAACCTCGTTGAAACGATGGATAAGTACAACGAAGGCATCGAAAACAACAACGATGAATTCGGCCGTACCACCAGCATGGTCACGATGAAGGAAGGCCCTTGGTTTATTCTGGAAGGCGTCGTTTCTGTCCACCACACAATGGGCGGCGTTGAAATCAACGAAAATGCAGAAGTTCTGGATACTGAAGGCAATGTCATGCCAGGTCTGTTCGCCGCAGGCGAAGTTACCGGCAGCATCCATGGCAACAACCGCGTCGGCACCTGCGCGATCGCCGATATCACCGTCTTCGGACGGATCGCCGGCCGCAACGCAGCCGCTGCGAAATAAATCAAGTTTCCTCCAAGGAATCCCAGTCTGACGGCTGGGGTTCTTTTTTTCTTATTTTTTCCATGTCAGCGGATTGTAACACCTTGTTTAACGAAACTTAAGGATTCTTTCAAAGCAAATGGATACCCGCAGACTCGCTGGGAAAATGATCTGGCGACCATCGCCATCCGATTTTCAGCCTGATCGCCGCAATCGAAGTGCCGGATCAGAGCGTTGAGGTCATCTTGTTATCATGACTTCGCTGAGTCCAAGACGGGACTGGTTTACCAGTGCCGATCTATCCCCTTATAAAAGGATGTCTCTGAAACAGAAGATCTCTTTTTAATGATTCAGGCAAAGAGTCCAACGCTTCACGAAATTGTGTCTCATAAAAACATCCCCTGTAAAAGGATCGTTCAGAACACTTTCAGATCAGATTTTTTCGGTTGATCAATCAATTTCTCCATTTCAATGACAATATCAAAATATTGTTCCTGAAACTTGACTTGCTCCATGATTTCTTCTTTGGATAAGGTTTGTTCCCTGGGAACCACAACCCATTTTTCTTCCACATCGTCTTTTCGGTGAATGATCGCGATGATTTTTCCCGTAAACACATTCACAGGTTCATCAACGCCTAAAATGTACGCGTCCTGGTCTTCCCCGTCGGGCGCGGGGATCCCCTGGATATAACCATAATTTACCGGATAGATCAGATCCGGATACTTTGGATGGCGCGTTCCCATTTTTCGATCGACTGTGACCGTGACAATTTGTCCAAGCATCTTTTTCTCCTGTTCTGATTTTCTCATTCTTACGTTAATGATTTTATTATAAAGGATAAAGAGGGACTTTTGATCATTTTTCTGATTATTCCGCAGCGGCTGCCCATTTGTTCATTCTCAAGACTTCATCAGAATGAAAACAAAAATCAGGCAAAAAACTTCGTTAAAATGAAAACATAAAAAATTACCGGAATAAACTGCCTGTTTGCCTGCCGTGGACGCTTGTTAAACATGATAAAATGGAAAAAAAGAATGGAGTAATCAATGATGGAATCTTTAAATCGTCAAAATCATCCCCGGCCGCTGCGGCCGGTGCGCATTCTTCAGTTCGGCGAAGGAAACTTCCTGCGGGCCTTTGCCGATGATTTCATTTCTCAGCTGAATGAGAAAACCGATTTCAACGGCGGCGTCTGCGTCGTTCAGCCAAGGCCGCATGGGCGGGTCAGAAACTTAATGGAACAGGACGGGTTATACACGCTGCTTTTAGAAGGAAAAAAACAAGGCACGGCAACGCGTGAGATGCGAATCATCGACGTGATCGAACAGGGCATCGATCCCTACACCGATTACCCAGCGCTTTTACAGCGCGCGGCGGATCCGCAATGCCGCGTGATCATCTCAAATACCACCGAAGCGGGAATCGCCTATACAGACGAAAACGTGACCCTGGACGTCTGTCCGCAAAGCTTCCCCGGCAAAGTTCTGGCCGTGCTGAAGCATCGCTTCCAGTCGTTAAAGGGCACGCCGGAAAGCGGCATGGATATCGTGTGCTGTGAGCTGATTGAACGCAACGGCGACACGCTGAAAGAAATCGTCTGCCGCAAAGCCCGCGAACAAGGCGAACCGCAGGCTTTTCTGGACTGGATTGAGAACGCCAACCGATTTTACAATACGCTGGTTGACCGCATCGTACCGGGCTATCCGAAAGATCAGGCGGCGGCGCTGGAAGAACAGCTCGGCTATCACGATGCCTGTCTGGTCAAGGGTGAAATCTATCACAGCTGGGTAATTCAGGGCGATCCCGCGCTGCGCTCCGTGCTGCCGCTGGATCAGTTAAATCAAAACATTATCTTTACCGACGATCTGGCCCCTTACCGCGACCGCAAAGTCGCGATCCTCAACGGCGCGCATACCGCGATGGTTCCCTTAGGATTACTGGGGGGACTGGAAACCGTAAAGGAAACGGTTGAAGATCCGCAGATTCGCCGTTTCCTTGAAGCCTTTTTAAAGGAAGAGGTATGGCCTTCGCTCAATTTCAGCGAAAGTGAATTAAAATCCTTTACTCACGACGTTTTTGAACGTTTTGAAAACCCGGATATCCGCCACGAGCTCATGAGCATTTCGCTCAATTCAATCGCCAAGTTCAATACCCGCGATCTGCCGGCGATGCGGCATTATTACGATACGCATAAAGCGCTGGCCCCCCATGCCTGTTTCTCGCTCGCCGCGCTGATCGTCCTTTTGAGCCGGCGGAAATCAGACGGCACGCCGTTGATCAGCGAAAGCCCGGAAGTCCTGGCCTGTTGGCAAAACTGGGATGAGCGCCAGCCGCAGGCAACGATCAGCGCGCTGCTCCAGCTGCCGCTTTGGCAGGGCAAATTGGCAGCGATGAACAACATCACGGAACGTTTGACTGAAATCATCCGTTCGCTCACGACGCTCGGCCTTCGCGAAGCGTTAAAAAAGGAGGGACTTGCATGAAGAAAACGCTGCACATCCAGCCGAACGACAATGTGATCGTCGCGCTGGAACCGTTATCCGCCGGAGAAATCATCAACGGAATCACCCTGCTGGACGACATCCCCTCCGGTCATAAATTCGCTTGTGCAACAATTCCAGACGGTCAGCCGGTCATCAAATACGGCCAGCCGATCGGTCAGGCCACCGGTGACATTGAAGCCGGACACTGGGTCCACAGTCACAACCTGAAAACCCGGCTGTCCGGAACGCTTGATTACCAATATGATCCGGTCTGTGACCCGATTGTCAAACGTCCCCAGGGGCGTTCCGTCATGGCCTACCGCCGCGCCAACGGCAAAGTCGGAATCCGCAACGAGCTGTGGGTGATCGTCACGGTCGGCTGCATCGGCGATACCGCCCGCAACATTGTCAACGCCTTCCGCCAGCGTCATCCGTTGGATGATATCGACGGGATCTTCACGTTTAATCATCCGTTCGGCTGTTCGCAGATGGGACAGGATCATCGCAACACTGTAAAAATTTTACAGGACATCGTCACCCATCCCAATGCCGGGGGCGTGCTCGTGCTTGGTTTGGGCTGTGAAAACAATCAGCTGAAACCGTTTTACGACACGCTGGAACAGATCGATCCGGAGCGCATCCGCTGCCTGAACTGCCAGGACGTTGAAAATGAGGTTCACAGCGCCGTGGAGCTGCTCGAGCAGATTTATCAGGTCATGCGCCATGATCAGCGCGAAGCCTGCGATCTCAGCGAATTCTCCTTCGGTTTGAAATGCGGCGGTTCCGATGGCTATTCCGGGATCACTGCCAATCCGCTGCTGGGGCGGTTCTCCGATCTTCTGTCCAGCTACGGCGCGAATATCGTGCTCAGCGAAGTCCCGGAAATGTTCGGGGCGGAACAGCTGTTGATGAATCGGGCCGCTGACCGGGAAACGTTTGATAAACTCGTCACGATGATCAACCGCTTTAAGGATTATTTTCTGTCCAATCATCAGGTTGTCTATGAAAATCCATCCCCGGGCAACAAGGCTGGCGGCATCACGACGCTGGAGGAAAAAAGTCTGGGCTGCATCCAGAAAGCCGGAACCGCGCTGATCCGCGATGTGCTCGACTATGGCGAGCCGATCCAGAAAAAAGGTGTCAGTCTCATGTATGGGCCAGGCAACGATCTCGTGTCAACCACGGCGCTGGGCGCCAGCGGCTGCCAGATCGTGCTGTTCACGACCGGCCGGGGTACGCCGTTTGGCGGGTTCATTCCAACTTACAAAGTTTCGACCAACTCCGAACTGGCGGCGAAAAAGCCGCACTGGATCGACTTCAACGCCGGAATCCTGACGGAGGGCGTCACGCTGGACGAGGCGGCAAGCCAGCTGGTCGAAGATCTGATCGCCGTGCTGGAAGGAAAGAAAACACGCAATGAAATCAGCGATCTGCGCAGCATCGCAATCTTCAAACAGGGGGTAATCTGTTAAATGGATGTCATTCTGTATGGCCTGATCACCGTTCTGTTGGCGTTGGCTGTGTTCCAGGCGTTCCGGCTGCACAAGCATTATACCAAAACGCTGTATCCGGCGTTATTCGCTAACTATCTTGAATACTTCTGGCGCTATCAATTCCGCCAGAACCTGTCCGTCAGCAGCTGGCTGAAACAGGAGCTGGGCTTCCACCGGCTGCTTTACAATTCCGTGCTGGATCAAAATGGACATGTCGCCCAGACCTATGTTACCCTGTTGTGCACCCGCGGCGCCTTCGTAATCCGCGACGTCCGCAGCGAAGGTCAGATCAGCGGCAAGCCGAACGACAAGCACTGGATCGTCAGCCGCCCGCAGACGGAAACGACAAAAAACTTCCGGATTCCCAATCCTGCCGACGGACTGCGTCAACATTGCCAATATCAGCGTCAGGCATTGGGCGGCGTGGACTGCGCCGGCCTCTGTGCCTTTCCCGACGCCGCGGATCTGACGCATGCCCGAAGCGAGTTTGCACTGCTGCATTACAAAGACGTCGTCAGCTGGATCAAAGACCAGCCGGAACAAATGAGTGAGCCGCAGATTCTGACTGCATTTGAAAACGTATCGAAGAAATAAACAGGACTGCGCGGACAACGCGTTTCGTGTTCCGCTTGCTTCTGTCAACCACGCCGGCCGTGGATCAGCCTGATTGCCTCAGGTTTTCGTCTTGGCCGTATGGTTCATCGGAATAGTTTAAAAGGAGAAAATACACATGGCATTTATTTTACTGGGCCTCGGTCTGGCGTTGGTGATCGCTTCCAAGATCTTCTATAACAAGCGCTGCGTCGCCGGTCAGGGCATCCCCTATAATCAAAAGGAAAAGCTGACGCTTTACTGTGGTTACCTCCTGTTGGGAATCGCATTTCTTCTGGCGGTATTCAATTTAGCTTAACCTTCCGTGTCTCTTCAGGACGTTCCCGCACCGCTTGGGAAACGTCTTTTTTTGTCTGAATTAGACAAACCGGCTCCGCTGTATTTGCGGTTTAGCCGCAATTCTGATATACTGGCTATCAGTTTAGGAGGATGATTATGGCATCAGATCCCGGCGGTAACGCCATCGCCATGCAGCTGTTGCTGCTGGTACTTCTTACGTTAGTCAACGCGTTCTTCGCAGGCGCGGAAATGGCTATCGTTTCCGTGAATAAAAACAAAATTAAAATGCTGGCCGAGAAAGGAAACAAAAAAGCCCGGTTGATCGAAGGACTGTTTGACGACTCGACGAAGTTTCTGTCTACTATTCAGGTAGCGATCACCTTTGCAGGCTTCTTCTCCAGCGCCTCCGCCGCCACCGGCATTTCGCAGGTGCTGGGCGGATGGATGGCACAGTATGGCATCCCGTACAGTTCGACGATCGCGGTGGTGCTGGTCACGATTATTCTTTCCTACTGCACGCTGGTCTTCGGTGAACTGGTGCCCAAGCGCATCGCACTGCAGAAAGCGGAGCAGTTCAGTTTGATGTGCGTACAGCCGATCTTGGTGATCTCGCGCGTACTCTCGCCGTTTATCAAGCTGCTTTCCCTGTCGACCAACGGTTTCCTGCGGTTGTTGGGAATGAAGACGGAAAATCTGGAGGAAGAAGTCAGCGAGGAAGAAATCCGTTCGCTGGTCCACAGCGGCCGGGCCAGCGGCGTCTTTGACGACACGCAGACGGAAATGATCGATTCGGTTTTCACCTTTGACGATAAAACCGCACGCGACGTCATGGTTCCGCGTCAGGAAGTCGTGATGCTCGACATGGACGAGCCCGTTCGTCCGCAGTTGAAAGCCCTGCTGAGCACGCGTCTGAGCCGGTTTCCGGTGTACCGCGAAAACAGCGACAACATCATCGGCATTTTGAATATAAAAGATTTAATGATCGCGATCAGCGAAGGCGACACCGATCAGTTAAAACTGGAATCGCTGCTGCAAAAGCCTTATTTTGTCCCTGACAGCAAGCCGACAGCCGAACTGTTCCGGGAAATGCAGAAGACGCAGTACCGGATGGCGATCCTGATTGATGAATTCGGAGGATTCAGCGGAATTACGACGACGGAAGATCTCGTCGAGGAAATCGTCGGCGATCTGCATGACGAATATGAACAGGAAGAACCGGAGCTGATTCAGTTCAATGCCAACGAATATCAGATCGACGGATTGATGAATCTGGACGAACTGAACAAAGCACTGGGCTTCAAGCTGGAAACCGAATATTACGATACAATCTCCGGTTATCTGATCGAGCAGCTCGGGCAAATTCCGCAGCCCGATGAACATCCGCAAATCCAGATCGGCAATCTGCGCTTCACCGTACAGTCGATGGAAGGCAAGCGGATCGGCAAGATTCATCTGACACTGTTGTCCGATTCAAAGACGGAAAAAACCGCCGCTGAATCAGAAAAAGAAGTTCGCTGAACAACGGCGGACTTTTTTATTCCGCTCATTGCATAAAACCAATCCGCATTCAATTTCCAGAAAGTCAGACATTTCGAAAAAAACAGGTCAAAACTCCCTGTTCTCTGTGCTATGATGAATACAATCGGAATTCAGATTGAAAACCGTAAAGAAAGAGGGTTAGCCAATGATTCTGTCCGACAAAACATTGCAGGCCATGCTGAGCGCCGAAACATTGAAAATTACACCGCTGGATCCCAACCAGATTCAACCCGCCAGCGTGGATATCCGTTTGGGAAATACTTTCAGCGTCGTTGAGGATTCCCCTTCCGGGATGATCAACATGGAAAACGAAATCCGTTATAAAACGATCACCTGCGACACCTACATCCTGCTTCCAAATCAATTTGTGCTGGCGACGACGCTGGAGTTTTTCGATCTGCCTGACGATCTCACCGCTTTTGTCGAAGGCCGCAGCTCGTTAGGCAGAATGGGCCTGTTCATTCAGAATGCCGGTTGGGTTGATCCGGGCTTCAAGGGTGAAATCACGTTAGAGCTGTATAACGCGAACCGCTGCGCGATTGAATTAAAGGCCGGCAGACGGATCGGGCAGCTCGTGTTCGCGAAAATGGATGCGCCTGCACTGAATCCGTATAACGGGAAATACCAGGGGCAGAAAGGCGCAACCGGATCGCGCGTGTTCCTGGATCATGAAAATCGTTTTTAAATAAAGCAGAGCTCGGGAAAAACGGGAATCTAGCCTGGAGGAGTTATCCGGCAATTCGATTCCCGTTTTTATTTGTTTTCTTGTTTTTTTGTTTATGGAAGGAAGAGGCAGCGGCTTCTGATCGAGAAATCTCCGCATTGCTTTTTTCCCGCAAATGCGAATGATCCGAAGAACGGGAACAGAAGGCTTATGCCTGCGCCGTATTCAGCTTTGCCACGATCTTCGCCAGCGTATCGTCTTCCCCGACATTACCGGGAAAGATCACAACGGGCAGCTCGGGAAACCGGCTGGCACGATCACAGCGAATCACGCCGATTCCCGGTTCAATCTGGCCTGATACCCATTCCCGCCTGACCCGAAGTCCCCGCGTCAGACAATCGCTGGACGTAATCCCGCCTTTGGTGATCATAAACCGCGGCCGCACATTCAGCTGTTCAACAACCCGGATGAACTGATCGTTGATCGACTGCGTCAGCCGCAGCTGATCCTCCGCGCTCCCCTGCGGCAGATCCACGCGTTCCCGCCGCGTCTGCAAAACTACCGTGATTCCCTCCGCCAGTTTTTGGTTTACAAGTCTGGCGCAGCGCTCGCTTTCTTCCATCAGCGAGCCCTGCAGGATCTGATGTTGATCAAAGACGATCGTTTCCAGGCATAAATTCTGGCGCAGCACTTCCAGCTGACGCGACGTTTTCTGGACATGCGAGCCTGCGACGATCAATCCGCCGTTGTGATTCTGCGGCTGCACGCAAACCCGCGGATCCAGCAGCGGTTTGTCATCCTGCTGTGCAAAGAGTTTACAGAAAGACGCCGCGGTCCGAAACAGGAATACCTTCTCTTTCAGCACCGTCTTTAATGGTCGGATCAACGCGCGCAGATCGTCATCCGTTTCCGCGTTGACAATGATCTTCTGAAAGCCGTGCGCCTGCCGCAGAATTCGCATAATTGCCGCTTCATCATGATTTCGCAGTATTTCCAGGGAAATTGACAGGCAGGAGACAGCCGGATAGCGTCCCTGGGTCTTTTCTTCCACATACACTTTGAGATCGCTGGCATGAAATCCAAACGTCTTATCCTGGGCAAATTCACTTTCCCCGACGGGCAGCCATTGTCCTCCCTGTTTCAGATAATGGATATCGTTCCGCGTGATTCGCATCCCCTGCAGATATGGACACAGAATTTCTCCCTCCACCTCAATTCCATGCTCGCTGAGTCCTGCGCGAACCGTTTCGGATTCCAGCGGATAATGCCCCCGCAGGGTTGAATCCGAGCGCAGTACCAGCCAAAAAGGAATGTTGCTTCGACGGGACGCCGTGATCAGATTCTGCGTCAATTCCCGCAGCAGGCAGCGCGCGGCTTCCGGCTTGAGCGCACGGGTGTTGGTCAGGATATAGACCATCGCCTCACTCTGCTGCAGGAGGTTTTCACAGGCTTCTTCCTCCCACGATGTATATACCGCGACGTCATGAACCATCTGAATCCCGGTCGGATCGTCATCGAGCACGACGATCTTAGGTGCTTTGTCAACGAAAGAACTCATGCCTGCTGCGCCAACATCTGCTTGACGCGTTCCACCGCTTTACGCGGGCTGGTCAGCACCGGCTTGGAAATTCCCTCCAGATAGGGAAGCATCACCGTCATGCTCCCCTGAGCCAAAACGATCACATCGCACTCCTGCTCGGCCTTTTTAATTTCTTTCAGCACGAGTTCATTATGTTTTTCCTGATTCTTCTCCTTCATCAAAATATCCAGTGCCCCGGCAACCAGATACTCCTTCATTTCCACGGCTTTGCCTGCTTGCCGTGCTTTTGTACGAATCAGATTGCAGCTTGGTTTCATCGTTGAACCCACCGTAGCGATCACGCCGATTTTCGTTCCCAGCTGCACCGCTTCCTCGGCCATCGGCTCGTCGATCTTAAGCAGCGGGCAGGTTACAGTCTGCTTCACAATATCCGCGCTTTCACCCACGGATGAGCATTGGTTCAGAATCAAGTCCACGCCCATCGACTGCGCCGCCTGACCATACAGGCACATCCTTGAGACGATGCCCGGCGTGATTCCATTATTGCGCTTGACCTCCTCCAGTAAACTGTCGTCAATGATGTTGATCATCTCCACCTCCGGCAGCAACTCCGCAAACAAGGCTTTCAGCTCGTTAAGCGAAACCGGACTGGTATGAATAACTGCGACTTTCTGCATAATAATCTCCTCCTTTATGCTTTGTCTTCATTTTACAGGAAAGCTGAATTTTCAGAGTAAAACAAACGGTCAGAATAATCATTGCTTTTTTCACTTGTTTTGGTTTTTTTATGTTTCTTGCATGGCGAGCAATGGATTACTGAAAACCAGGCGCAAAAAATCCGGCAGATGAAAGACAACCTGTTTTTCATTCCTTCCATTCCCGCGGCAATCCTGTTTAAGCATAAAATTATCTTCATTTTCCAGGGTTGAATTGTGTCTGTTTGAGCCGATTATGGAAAAACGAAAAGACGATTCTATCGGAACGGGCATCCGCAATGTGCCGCTTTCCATGTGTAAGTTGGCGCTGAAGATCAATATCCGCCTAAAGGAAATGATAAAAAGATTATTCGCAAAGCTAAAAGAACGCGAACAGTTCTCTTAAGGGTCTCTTGCGGAAATCAACTTTTCTTTGTCTGTGGTCTTTTTAACCCTATCTGGCGAAATCAGGTTTTGTTTCTGTTTCCAGTAAAGTTCAATCCAAAGAAAGGACAAATGGATTCAGTCACGGTTGTCTCAGCGAACAACGCTTTTCTTCTTGCAGCTTCGCCGAAAAGTCACTTTCTTACGAAATTCTTCATAAGTTTTTCCGATTGTTTTTAAATAAATCTGATATACTGTATTTACAAACGCAAATATGCTGCACAGGAGGTTTACCTTATGAATGATCATGAAGAATATGATCCGATACTTATGTTTTTTATCACCTTCTTTTTTGGAGTCTTTGGCGTTCACCACTTTATTCGCCGCCAATATGGCTTGGGAGTTTTATACTTCTTTACATTTGGGGTCATGGGAATCGGCTGGCTGATTGATACGATCCGCGCCTTCATTACAATGTTCAAAACAAACAGCGAACCGCAAAATGACGGAAGACATTGCCGTCAGTGCGGACGACGTCTGGAGCCGAACCGCGAATCCACCTTATGTCCGCATTGCGAGGAACAAATGGAGCAGGATTATTTACAAATCTCCAAACACTTCACCCGCGTCATCGACGAAGTGGAAAAAGGCCAGCCGCATTTAGAGGATTACCTGCGCCGTTTTGATATTCTGAATAAAGACGTTGAACAGATGTGGGATCTGGCGCAGGACATTGACGTTGAACCTCCGTTTCATCAGAGCGATCTGCGGCAGGCGATGGACCGCAAATTCGCTGAAGCGGTCAGTACGCGGATCTCCATGGCCTTGGAAAAATCCCAGATCACAATGGATACTGTCAAATTGAAACAGGAGCTGATGACGCTGACCGAGGAATTGATCGACTGCAAATACCATTTTCCGAAATATGCCGGACTGATTAATCCCATGATTGAAAAGACGAAGGAAACGTTGAACAAAATCTGAAAGACAAGTAAGAAAGACGGCTGCTGAGTCGTCTTTTTCTTATGAATTTTGCTAAAACCTTTGACATCCCGATATGGATCCGCTATAATATAAAAGCACTTGGAGAATTGGCCGAGTGGTTTAAGGCACCATCTTGGAAAGGTGGCGAAGTGGCAACGCTTCCGTGAGTTCGAATCTCATGTTCTCCGCCATGTGTAAATAAAGGCTTAACCAAGCCTTTTTTCTTTATTTTCTTAAGTTTTTTTCAACAACTCTTAAGAATCAGTACCGCCCTTTTGTGTTATGCTAGGGATAGTTTCAAGAAGGAGGGATTCCCTTTGGATTTCATGATTATGGAATGGATCACACAGGTGTTCCAATCTCCGGCCATGACGGCGGTCATGCGCTTTATTACCGGCTGGGGAAATTTAGGCGCATTGTGGATTTGCTTCGCATTTTATTTTTACTTTATTAAGAAGGATCGTCAGACTGCCGCCTTTCTGCTTCTGGCCATCGTGCTGACCTGGTCGTTAAACGATTTAGTAATTAAACAGCTGGTCGACCGGCCGCGGCCGTTTATGACGCATGCCGAACTGCCGGCTCTGATTGCGATGCCGACGTCCAGTTCGTTTCCATCAGGTCATACCGCGACTTCCTTTGCGGCGATGATGATTCTATTCGCTTATGGCGGCCCTTATAAATGGATGGGATTAGGCGGAGCTGTTTTAATCGCCTTCTCACGGATTTACCTGCACGTGCATTACCCCTCGGACGTTCTGGCAGGCTGTCTTGTCGGTCTGTGTATCGGCGCCTGGCTTGTCCGATTGATGAAGCAACGCAGCGTTAAGCTCACACCGGCCGACGGGGAAAAGTGTTAATTTCTACTTGATTTCACTCTGGGGATCAGATATAATAAATAAGCACATGAATTCCCCAGGTGGCGAAATTGGTAGACGCAAACGACTCAAAATCGTTCGGTAGTGATACCATGCCGGTTCGAGTCCGGCCCCGGGGACCACGAAAAAGACAATCAGACGAAAGTCTGATTTTTTTGTATTTGAACCTTAGCGGTGATAACTGACGATTTTTGAGCTTATCCAGCACCTGCCTCGGCAGAAAAGGAAATATCAGATGCAGGAAATAGCCATCTTCATAAATAGAAAGTCCAACAGGATGATTTCAACGTCAGAATCACTATTTTTTTCATGAATCACATTTCAGATCAGCGTCCTCTAATCTTATCAATTTAACGTTCTTAATATGACTAATGTTATCCCTGTTTTCTTAACTTTTTATGAACTTGGATCCCTTCCCGTCTTATTTTTGTTATACTTTAGATAAATAATGTATTCTGCTTAATTTCAGGAGGTGTTTCAATGAAGAATTCCGGTACTGTTCTCCTCTGTGCATTTCTGCTTGCTGCTTGCGCCGTCGACAGGAATAACGCCGCCCCTCAGGTTCAGCTTGACGAATCTTCCGCTTCTGCTGATCTGCAGGCTTGTTCCTATACCGACGCCTATGCCCAACTGGATCCGGATTCGATTCAAATTCAGAATCTGCTTTTGGAATTTGTCCCTGACGCGCTGGATCAGGATACGCTTATTCAGGCCAGCACCGATGTCGTTTTAGCGACAGTTTGTTCCATTGAGGGAGGAAGCACCGTTCATGAGATCAAACATAAGATTGTTCTGCCTTATACTTATGGCACTCTGACAATTCTCAAAAGCCTGAAAGGTGATCTTTCTGCCGGTCAAACGATCCATTTCACACGTTCTGGCGGTATCATCGCTTACGAAGAATATCTTCAAACCTTAGAGCCCAGTCAAAGGAACGCTGTGGCATCAGCCACTGAAAAACCTGCTTATATCAAGCAAAAAGTTTCCGAAGATATCGACATTGAAGTTGGAAAGTCCTATTTAGTTTATCTGTCTGACGATTCATATCAAGTAAAACCCGATGCTTATGCGATCCTTGGCTACCAAGGCGGTCTGCGGGAAGTCCGGACCGCTAGGGATCTGCAGATTACGCCCGAAACTCCGTTTTCCGAAATTGAAGTTTATCAGTTTATTGACAACAGTTGGGAACCTTTAACACTTATTTTTACCGATTCCTCTCAATGATGAAAGGAAATAGAGGCGATGAACAAACTTAAAAAATCAGATTTTGAATTTGTGCTCTGCCTGGTTATTATCTTTCCTTCCGGCTGACTTTGATTCTTTGCGCTATGACATTGGAAAAAATCATCCCTGATGTCTTTTTGCTGAATGTATTCATTTTTCTTCTTCTGATCATCCTGCCGCTGGTTCTTATAAGCCTTATACTGCGATGCTTGGGCCGCTGTTTTCCACGCTTATTTTAACCCTGACTTTCCCCCTTCCGGATGCCGTTGACGATTTTACTTACGAAAATCCCTTAAAAATGGTAAAATAGAGGTATAGATTCACCTTTTGGAAGGGGGAATGAGCTTCATGTTTAAAGAAAAGGATTATGTACGTTATGGTGCGCGAGGAATATTCCAGGTTGATCAGATTGTCAAAAAAGAACTGAAACCGCGCCGTCCTGAAACGTGTTACGTGCTCAATTCCGTTTATGGCATCCATACGCAGATCGTAACGCCAGCCTCCAATTCACAACTGCGCCCGGTCATGAATCGGGAAGAGATTGAACAGATGATCAACGAAATGCCGCAGCTGGAATCCGCCTGGATTGATGATAAGCGCAAACGCGAGGAAACTTACCAGGCAATTCTGGCAGAAGGCGACGGCCGCAAGCTCGCGCAGATGATCATCTCGATTTACACTCAGAAACAGGACAAGCTGAAGGATCGTAAATCACTGTCCCGTGCGGATGCTGAAATGCTCGCCCGGGCAGAAGACCTGCTTCATGAGGAAATTTCATTATCGTTCAAAATAAAAAAAGAAGAGGTTGCCGATTACCTCCTCAGCCGATTTAAAGACAAATAAGTCTGATCGTTACGGAAGAACAGCATTTGATGCCGGCCTTTCCGTTTTTTTATGCTTTTTCAGCTCTGCCGGATTGATTATTTCTTCTTCCTCCTCAAATACATAATCGTTGAGTTCCGGAAAATCCAGAAATTCAGTCAGCGTCATATTAAAGCCCAGAGCGATGCGATGCAGCGTGCTGACACGCGGATCCTTGGTGTTGCCGCGGATAATATTATCCAGCGTCGATTGCCGCAGAGAAGACATTTTTGCCAGGCGATGAACGGTTATGCCTCCTCGCTGACGACACAGATCTTTAATTCGGTGGATAAGCATTTCAGAATATTCCATAGCCGACTCCTTTCATGATTTGATCCCCGTCTTCCCCATTTCTGAAAGACTTGATTCTTATCATAACAAGCAAAAGGCAGGTTTATACCCGAATTCGGTTAACCATCCCTTTTCTGCATCAAAAACAATCGTCTGCTCTGAAAATATTTTCAACAAAGTCAATGTTCGCAGGGAACTGACGCCGCGCATTCGAAAAGGCAAATTCTGTCAGAAATCTGCTTCTTTTCTTCCCATCCTGTATGCTTCCTTCTCTTACTCAGCTTGCTGAGTTCAAGGTCTGGGCAAAACTCTCTTCATCCAGATGCAGCGGGTTATGTTCCCTTCGTTTATCTCATGGCTTGCCCCGTTGTCCCACACGAAGCAGTATCATGGATTGTGCAGCCTCTCTGCCTGCTGTATTTTCCTGTCCCGCTCTCACTTGCAAAAGCACAATTCGCCGGATTATCCCCTCTTCTTTCACTGCATTCCAGATCTGACGCTTTGGTTGATCCTTCCTTCTCCCCTTAACGGCATCAAGCATTTTCTGTATTATCTCTTTCTCTGCAATAAGTATAGAACACCTTAGTTTTAACTGACCAAACTGCCAACATGATTTTCCTGAAACGAAAAGGATTGGCCTGTCTTCTTTCGAATCATGCCAATTCTATTCTTATTGAATGATCTTCCTTATAACTTTCTCTAAGTTCAGGTATTGGCTATTTTCAAGTTTTTCATATCGGTGCTCTCTGCCTGTGCCGATCAATCTTCCCGCCGATAAAAAAGTCAGCATATCCTCTTCGCAATATGCTAACTTCGATTTAACCTTGCGGCAGCTGAAGCAAATCCAGATACGAAGTCCCGTTTTCCGGGGCATCCGTGCCAAAGAAATCACAGCACGTCGCACCGTTGTCGGACATCGTGCGCCGTGTTCCGATTTTCACGCCTTTCAGACCTTTCCGATAAATCAACAACGGAACACATTCGCGGGTATGCCGGCTGCTGCCGATATCCGGATCATTGCCATGATCCGCCTGAACGATTAATATATCGTCTTCCGTCAGTTCCGGCAGGATTTCCGCCAGACCCGCGTCAGCCTGTTCCAGAATCCGCCTGTATTCCGCGCTGTCCTGTGAATGCCCTGCCAGATCAGTTTCCTGAACATTGGTGCAGATAAACCCGGTATCCATGCGGCGCACGGCGTCCAACGTCAGCCTCATGCACTCCGGCGTCGGCACGCAGGAAAGACTGGTACCCAGATCGTTGGCGACAATATCCGCGACCTTGCCGATCAATACGCACGGAATTTTAGCTTTGGTCAGGATTGTTGGAACCTGGACATTCTTGTTGACGCCATACCCCAGATGACGGCATTGATAACCTTGTTCGTAGGATTTGGATTTTGCCGAAGCGATTCCGATAAACCTGCCCTGCCTGATTTCCTCAGCGTTATATAAATCCTGCATCGTATTGCCGGTGCCGCCGAATACGATCACCCGGCCGACCGTCACGACCTCGCGGACCCGCTCCGCGATTTCCACTTCTTTTTCAAAAGAAATCAAATCCAGCGGCGCGGTCACGTTGTAGCACATACCCAGATCTGCTTCCAGATTATCGGCGATCGTGACGAACTTGTCGCAGACCACATACCGCAGTCCCTGTCGTTCGATGATTTCAACTTGATGGCCGCAGTTTTTCAAGTGCGCTGCGACGACGTCGACTTTCTGCTGGAATGGATGGACTTCCGGCTGCTTTGGCAGAGTCCCCATAATTTCCTGATGCCCCATGAACGTATCCGCTCCGAAATGCATCAATTCGCTTTTGCCGAAATTGGCTTGAGGATTGAATTTCATCTGCGCACTTTCGCTGCCATACGCGTTCATCAACCCCAGCTTTTCCAGCGTCGGCAGCTTCAGATCCGGGTGATCGCGCAGGATGCTGCGCAGCGTGTTTGCCTTCTCATCGCCCGGACGCACCGCAGCGGCATCCTCCATCGCGCCGATCCCGAAGCCGTCCAGAACGACGATGATAAATCGCTTACTCATCCGCTTCACCCCCGCACTCAGGCTTCATTCGCTTCCTGAATGCTTTCTGCCAGAATCCTTAACACCGTATCCGCACCGGAGCGGTTGGGATTGATGCGGATCATATATTCACCATAGCGAGGGTCTGATTTTAAGAACGTTCCGGACACGCGGTAGAACATCGGCGCCAGTTCATATTTGGATTCCGCGCCGACCGGATTAGGCAGAGCGCCGCGTTTTTCAGCCGCCGCCAGCACCTTTTTCGCGATCGGCTCAGCAAATTCGACTAACAGCACCTTCGACTGAGCGTTGGCGATGCAGGCCTGCTTAATCCCTTTGACTTCCCCGGCCTGAATGCGTTTGAGCGCTTCTTTTGCTGCGGCATCCGTCAGCGCCAGCATCACCGGCGCGTAGGTCAGACCACGCAGAACCTCCAGCGCTTCCCAGCCCTGCGTCTGGCATCCGCCGGAATAGTGCATCTTCCGGATCCGGTCGATGATCACCTTGCGTCCTACGACACAGCCGATCCCTTCCGGTCCCTGCAGCTTGAACGTCGAGAAGCAGGAGACGTCCGCTCCGCATTCGCATCCGATCTTTTCCACCTTCATGACGCCATAGTTATCGTCGATCAACACTGGAATATCCGCCGTCTGCTTGATCGTGGCGATCACTTCCGCCAGATGATAGCTGTCGTCAATTTTCTGCCGGCTGTGCTGTACCAGCGCCCCGCGGATATCCGGATTTTCCTGCAGCGTTCTGACGATTGCCGACAAGTCGTTAAAGTTGGATGGCACCGGGACCAGACCAAACATTTCAAAACTGGTCTGGGTTGTCGAATAGGCCGGAGCTTCGTGAATCAGAATCTTCTGACCGCACTCCATCATCGCGCTCAAGCCATAGCGAATCGCGCCGGTTCCGCTGCCGCGGACCAAGATGCAATCCTCAGCACCGAAGAACTCCGCAATCGCCTGTTCTGCTTTCCGCGTCGTCACCGGCTGATTGCCCGGCTGATGGACTCCCAGATCCCCGCGCGTTAAACTTTCAGTGCCGCGAAAGTGCCGCGTAATGCAGTCGACCAGCTTAAACTGCTTCTGCATCGCCTGTTCCAAAGTCATATTTTTTAATGGGTAAACGTTCATTGTTGTCCTCCTATATTTCGTAACCTTCGATAAAATAGTTGTTCAGATCCAAAAAATACCGTTCGATCAGTTCGTCATGAACTTCCTCAATCTGTTCGGCCAGATAAAGCAGCCGCGCGATTTTTTCACTTTGACTTTCGCACATCAGAAGCGTCGCCATGCCCAAGCCGGACTGCGGCAGCGACAGCGCCGTTGCACCGGCCAGATTGCACACGCGGACATAGCCCTTCCCCGCGGCCTGCTGAATCCTTTGCGTCCGCGCATCGAAATGACCGAACAGCGAATCGCCGAAACCGTCCAGATCAATCGGCCCTTCGGTGATCATAAAGACGTCGCAGCGTTTCAGAAGCGCTTGTAAATACGCTGTCAGTACGGCGCGCGGTGCGGCCGGATCCTCAATCGCAATGACCTGCGCGTCGATTCCCGGATATTCCCGATCCGCCAGAACCCTTCCAACGCCGGAGGCCGGACGGATGCCGATGGCAGCCTGAATTGCCTTCATCAGGATCTTTTTATCGCGGGCCATAAAGCCGATCGAATTGGCTGATGTGATGTTGTCGGTGTTGGGTTTGAGCTGCTGCGGACGGTCGGCTTCGATCAGCCTGGAAATGAAGCTTAAAATATTGACGCTGATCGCCGGCGCCAAAACGCTGCCCCCGCCGTCGTTGCCGATGCCCAGATCATTGATGCCCGCGAATACGTTGATCGCGGTGCCGGAGGAGGAACCTGACATGAAACGGCCGCTGATCGGATTGATCAGCTCCGTGTCGACAGCCCGGCCGGCCAGCTGAGATTTCTTGTCGATTGTGTGCAGCGTGAAGCCCGCAGGTTCCAGTCTGTGCATCAGCGTATTCGGAATGGAACGCACGTTTTTGATTCCAACCAGAAGCTTTTCCGGATCGCCGTCCAATACCTTGACGATGGATCCATAGGGATTTAGCAATGCGGTTTTATGCTGCAGCGAATAGTTGTCTTTCATCCTGTTTTACTCCCAATTTACCTGAATTTTTCGGCCCTGACTGTCAAACAGCCCGCTGATCCGCGGACAGCCCCGGCTGAGTCCTTCGACGATCGCGACATGGCTGCGGGTTGTAAAAATCTGAGCTCGGAAGCACATCAGCGCGGTATCGGATACCGTGCAGTTGCGGTCGATTTCAAAATGATAGTCGATCGAATCGTCATCGGGCGCCTGAATGTTGAACATCCGCGCGTGCGCGAGATCTCGGCCGACCAGGACATGCGCCATGTGTCCGCGCCGGTAGTGTCCGCCGCCGAAGCAGTACGCCTTGTCCTTATAATTGTGCGAGATTTCCGAAACATAAAGATAGCCGATATTCTCCGGTTCGCGGCTGGCTTTGTGCAGCGGCGTCGTGCCGGTCAGCCCGTGGCCGGGTTCGCCGTTGTTGCCGCCTAACTGCCGGATTGTGGGAATGGAGGCGCAGCAAGTCGCGCTGGGGATGTTGATCAACAATTCATCCGACACTTTATCTTTCAGATAATCCACCGCCCGAAGCAGGCCGCTGACATTGCTTGTGGCTTCTATCTTCTGTGTTTTTTCACTGTAAAGCAACGCTGGAAACACGGTCACGCCGCCGATCCGCACGTGCCTGAGCGACTTGACTTTCGCCAGGATTTCCGGCAGCTGAGCGCTGGAAAAGCCGGCGATCTGACCGGAATACAGGCTGGCGTCGTCATCCGTAATCCGGATCATAAGCGGCTGTACCCGATTGATTTCCGCGGCTGCCTGATCGATCTCCGCAATCTTTTCAAGACTGTACACCGTCATCACATCCGGACGCGCCGCAATGATTTTCCTCAGCGCAGCCTTGGGCGTCTGAACCAGGTGACCGACGTTGCCCAGATGAATTCCATTCTCAATCATCACCAGCGCTTCCTTGTAATCGACCGCGACGCAGCCGGCAAAGCCCAGCTCCATCAGCCGTTTTGCGACGATTGGATTCCGGCCCAGCTGTTTCAGCATGAAAAACAATTTCACATCATTTTGACGGGCGGTTTCCAGCATTCGCCTTCCATTTTCAGCGATCGTATCGAGATCCAACAGATAGGTGTCGGGGAGAATCAGACCCTGCTGATGCGCATGAAAAGCAAATTCGATCAGTTTTGAATTATTCTGCAGGCATTGATTCAAAAACATAGTCTACCTCCACTCGTTATCCAGGATCCGCGCCGGATTATCCGTCAGACAGCGTTGAATCTGCCGCTCTGAGGCGCCGGCCTGCTTCAGAAGCGGAACGACCCACTTCATTACGCTCAAATACCCGTCTCCGCCATGACTTGTGAAATAAGTCCGCCGGGATATATCGTTGCTGAAAAGCAGATGATCGCCATAGCCGGCTTCCATGATCGCCAGCGCGTTGCGGGCGCGGGTTTCATCCGGCATGTACACTTTCTTGCCGCAGGTGTCAAACGCGAGATTCACGCCGTAATTCAACAGCTGGCAATGATACTTTGTGTCGTCGATCAAGTCCTGATGCCCGATGATGATCTTATCCGGATCGACCCCTTCCGCCAGCAGCGTTTCGATCGTTTCCACGGCGGTCGCGCGGCCGGTGTGCGTCGATACCGCCGCCCCGGTCAGCCGGGAAGCGATGCCGGCAGCCTTCAGAATCTTCTTTTCCTCCCCCTCGAAGCGTTCCGGGGACGAGGCGATCTCAGCGATGATCCCGGCCCGGATTCCGGTATCGTCGATGCCTTCGGTCAGCTCCCTGACATACACTTCTGCGATCTGCTGAGCCGAAGCTGTTTTCAGCCAGTCCGGGTGATACTGCGTTAAATAAAAACCGGTGGACGCCACGATCGTCAATCCGGTGTCCAAACTGATCTGTTTCAATTTACGGACGTCGCGGCCTAAATCAATCGTGCTGACCTCCACTGCCGCCTGAACGCCCAGCGCCATCATCTTTTTGATTTCCGGCTCGACTTCCGCCGGCGTTTCAATCATGCTGATGCCGTCATGACGGACCCGATCCAGATCCACAATGAAGTGTTCGTGGCACATCGTAACGCCCAGCTTTTCTTTTTCAATATCGTTTAAAACCGTACGGATCATGAAATTTCCTCCTTAAAAAGAAAGAGGCATCCGAAGATGCCCCTAAATGAATACCCGCTATTCAGGTTTTCCTTCAGATTTATCAATCAGAGCCTGCACCAATGCCGGAACTACTTGTTCAGTATGAGTTTTAACATAGCCAAACGCCTTATGATTTCCTGAATAAATGAGATGACGAATTTGTTTTTCATTCGGACAATTGCCTTGTTTGGAAACGGTCAGACAGTTCCCATAGCCCAAAACCATGATCGCCGTCGCAAGCGAGCCGCCGCCTCCGGTCATACAGCTTCCCAAGTAAAAATCCACATCACCGCTTTTCACTTTCCGCGCCGCGATCATATCCGGATCCAGCGAAGCTTCAACAAGCCCCGGGAATTTCTTCTCAATAATCTGTTTCGTTTGTAACGCGGTTAATCCGCAGCATTCAATTTTTAACATAAGCAATTCTCCTCTTTCATTCCATTACAATAGGACTAGTCCAAGAAAGATCATGATGTTGTACAGAATACCGACTGCAACGGCCGCTAACGGGCCGACTGCCGACTTCGGAATCCGCTGTCCGGTGACGTCGTTGAGGACGAAGAAACCACCGACGATCATAAGACCGACTGCACCCCAGGTTGCGTTTGCCGCCAGGAAAGAACCGGCAACCAACGCCAGACCGATGCAGGAAACCATCGCGTCACGGATATAATCGCCGCATTTGGACAGTTCCGGGAACTTCGATAACCCCTTGCCCAATAAGCCTAACAGCTGAATTTCAACAAATTCCGCAACAAAGCCGAAGACAGGAGCCAGCCACCAGGTCGGAGCCAGACAGCCGACCAGCATCACCGTCGTCAGACCGACAGCCTGATAAACGCCGGTTGCCAGCGCCGTGGAAACGATCAATGGGATAAACGCGATAATAACGCCGATCATCGCCAGTTCAAACGTGCCCATGTTGCCCGCTAAGACAGCTGAGGACAGGACATACGGCTGATAAGCCTGAGCCAGAACATGAATCCCCAACGCGTTCAGCGCGCCCTGGATGCACAGATAAACCCAGTTGCTCTTAATCCGATTGGCATTCTTCGTAAACAGGTTTTCGGTTTCCGAATCATTTTCCACGCTTTCCGCATTCTTGCTTCCATTAATGGAATAGACAAGCAGGCAGATCATGCCGGCCAGCATCGCGAAGGTGTACGGATACAGGCTGACGGAGATCGAACCGAAATTGACAGCGCCGACCACTGTGCAGAAAATGTAGACGATCGCTTCGATAAGACCGGTTGTGATTCCCTTTTTAGCCCCGAACTGGCTTGCGATCGCAACCGCTGGGAACATACAGAACACCGGCAGCGCCGGGGAGCTGATCTGTGTCAAATCATTTAAGAAGTTATACGGCAGCGCTGTGAATGCAGAATTGATAAAGCTGGTGCCGAAGGCGCACAGCGCGCCATACGCACCGCCGATGATTAACGCGACCCACTTGTTCGGCGACCAGGCGCCCAGGCAGTCGGTAGCGATTAACGTCAGATGACAGGCGATCAGGCCTGTGCCCAGCCACTGGCTGAAGCCGGCCAGAACCCAGCCGAAACCCATGCCGGTAACGACGACCGCAAACTCCGCCCGCGTCATCCGGCCTTCCATCAATTCTGGAAAAACCGGCCGCGCGCCGTCGTTGAAGTTGGAAATACATTTGTGCGAAAGCAGGCTCGCCCAGGCACAGATCGCAATCAGAACGATCGCGCGAAACGGCAGTGAAAATTCAAAATTAGTAATGATTCCTTCCATGTTTACCTCCTCTTACTAACATGATTCCCCTTCATTTAATCGCCGCAGCCTTCTGCCAACCGGGCGATTAAATTATTTATGTGAAGCAGCGCGTAATCCTGTTCGGTTTGATTGAAATGATTGCGCGTCGCCGCCATAACATCCTGAAGCATCTGCAGCGATTGCGGATAGCTGTCCAACCCTTCCAGCTCCGCCTTCACCTCCGGCGGCAGCGGTTCGATTTTCTCCCCCGTCGCATTGCGGCCAAAGGCCGCGCACAGATGCGCGATAAACGTATCGGCGTTTTCCTCCTGAAGCTGAATGTGATATTTCTGGTCAAACATCGCGATGATCGCCTGAATGTCGTCAACGTCGGCCGGCTGAATCATGCCGCCCTCCAGATACAGATTCAATCTTTCCGTAAAATCCATTCTCCTCATTTTCCTTTCTTTTTGTTTTTTACCGGCGCATTTTTCGCGGTTTCCACCGGCATGTACCGAAGTCCGAACAGCTTGTCCGTCAGCGCCAGACATAGCTGATCGGAAAACTGCGTAATCACGATCGCAATCGAACAGGTGACGATCAACGCGACATAGCTGGTCAATGTCCCCAGCCGGCTGCAGCCGTACATCAGCAGACTGACGACGACCGCGACGAACAACATGCGGATGTATTTCAGTTTGCGCTGTGTCGCAGGATCCAGCGCCATCACCGCGTGGCAATGCGTGCATTCCCATGACTTCCGCAGCTTCATCTCACTAACTTCATGGATCTTGCCACATCGGTAACATTTGATTTTTTTCATCTCATCCCACCCAATATACACTATTCCGTATTTACAAATTCAGTATAGCCCCGGCAAGTGAGAAAGTCAACAAGCAAAATACATTTTTATGTATTTTGAAGTTCGATTGATTTTTCTTACCTTTCCACTGCCGCCTTCGGCGTTTGACAACTCCTGTCGTTTTTCAATTCTTCTTGAATTTCTCACCTTTCCATTCTGATTCCCGAGATTTAAAGCAGGGCAAGACATGGGCCGCAACAGCCTTGCAGACATAAAAAAAACCAGTTTCTTCCGTCCGCGTCAGAATCTGACAGACGATCGAAACCGGCTTAATAGCTCGGTGTTATTTTTTCTTCCAGAACCAGGCGCTGGATGTTCAGCACCGTTTCCACGTCGACCAGTTCTTTGATCAACGTCGAAATTTCATTCTCTCGGGCAACGACCAGTACGGCCTCGGTGTTGTCTTTGTTGACCTGCTGGATTGATTTCGTATGGATTTTGACATGTTTATCGTTGGCTTCGTCGATATTCATGACCGTCGCGTCGATATCGCCGGAAATCACGCGCTCGATGATCCGCGAATATTCGATCTCAATAAATTCGACGTTTTTGCCCTGACAGACAAACTGCGTCAGCTCTTTCTGGTCAATCGAGGCAGAATCAATGCCGACCTTCATCCCGTCCTGAATTTCCCGAATATTCGGATTATGGAACATGATTACGTGATTGCTTAAATAAGAGCCTGCGCCGAAACCGACGACGATCTCAATTTTATCCGGATATTTTTCGATGAAATAATTGGCGGCGTATCGGGAAACGACCGCGAAGTCGTAACGTTTCTGCAAAACCATGCTGATGCGGTTGACAGAGCCGCGCATGTAGGCAAGATTGATCGGCAGGTCGTAATTATTTTCCATCGACGCGATCAAACCGGAGGCCAGTCCCTCATAACGGCGGCTGTAAGGCAGCGGCATCGTGCCTAACAACATCCGCACGCCTGCAAATTTCAGCAGCACCCGCATGTTCTTTTTCACCAGATAGGAACCCAGATGGCCCTTGGATTCAATCCGCACCGCTTCATGATCCACCAGCGTCTTGATCGCGTTTTGAACCGTGCCGCGGGCCAGACTTAATGAATCCACAAATTCGCTGACCGTCGGGATTCGTTCTCCCACTGAATATTTCAGCAGTTCCTTGGATACTTTAATCGTCGCAATCGCATTTTTCCCCATTAAATCTTCATAGTACATCATAGTTTATCTCCGTTTGCTGAACCTTGCGCGCCAAAACCGGCCGGCGCTCTCTTTCCTGTTATTTTACCATCGAACCGGATAAATTCAAAGCCAGGTTCACGCGGCCGATCAAAATTCCCGACTTTCCGCAGATTCCCTGAAAGCTTCAAAATCAGCGTCTTTGCGGATCGAAAAAGAAACGGTCCGTTAAGATTAAGAAGAGAGCGGGAAAATATTCCGATTGACTTCTCAGAGATAATCCGGCGTGCAGAGGCTGAGCGGCGCTGAAATTCATGGGCCGAGGTATTCGTCAATCTGGATCGACAACAGAAAATTCTGGCAATCCTTGGGATTCTCACTGGCAAATCCGCTGATCTGGCGGGCTTTCTGAATCCGGTAAGCCAGGGAGTTGCGGTGCAGATGCAGTGCGGCGGCCGTGTTTGTCGGACTGCACTGGGATTGCAGATAGGTTTTAAACGTCGCCAGAAAGTCTGTCTGATGCGTCTGATCAAAGTCTTTTAAGCGCTGAATTCCAGGATGGACAAAATCGTGCAGCGCTAACGCGCTGTGACAGGACAGAGTGTGCAGCAGCGTCTTAAAATAAAGATCGCGGAAAGCAACCAGACCGCTCAGGGCGTCCGTCACCGTCAATCCCCCCTGAAGCATCGCTACGACGATCGGACAGCTGGCGAGGTTTTCGATCGGATCGCTGACGATCATCAACGTCTCGGATTGCAGCGCCAGCGTATTCAGCGCTTCCTGCCGGTCTTCGTTCCAATCCTGCGGATCGAGCAGAAAATACAGATCGTTCTGATGTTGAAAACTTTCAATGACCTGCACGCGGCGGTTGATTTCCTCATTGTAGTATTTCAGCGTGCAGGTTTTGCTTTTTGGAATCTGGCTTAACAACAGGCAGAAGCTGCGGTTCAGCAAGTGCGGAAACGCCTGCAGCCGCGAGCGCAGAATTTCGGGATGGAAAAACCGGCCGTGCAGAATATCCTGAATCAGCAGTTCAAATTGCGTATCCGCCTTTTCCGCCGCATTGTTCGCTTTAAACAGCTCGATCTGTAAAAGCAGCGCGAGCTGATCGACAAGACGCACGTCGGTCTGTGTAAACGGACGGTTCAGCTGCAATACCTCAATGCCGCCTAACAGATGCGGCAAAGCGCCGATCGAGCAGCTGATCAACTTGAGCCGCTCTTTGTTGTAATCGACCAGCTGAGCGCAGCGGATATGGTGCTGGCTGAACCGCATGATCGCTGTTTCGACATGGCGCAGATATTCCGGATGTGGTTCCTTGTGAATCAGGAAATAATCGTAAACCGGATTGCCGCAGGGTTCATCGGGCCAGGAACAGATCAGGGAAAACATTTTATCCAGAACGTGGATCGGATTCTGAATGTATTGACAGGCGGTTTTCACCAGCGCAGTAATGCCCTCGCCCGAACTCGCCGCCCGTCCCAGCGCGGACAGCGCCTGCGCGTACACGTCGGTGTCGGTCAGCAGCGCAGAGAGCGTCTGGTATAAATCCAGCGCGCTGCCGGTATGATAAACCGCGGCGTTAAAGGCTGGCGCGCTGGCTTCCATCAACAGAAAGAAGCATTGCGGATAGGCCGAAGGATCCAACGTAAACGGCTCAGCCTGGATATACAAGGTCGCGGGCGTCAGCACAGCCGGCAGCTCAAAGATCAGCTGACAGCAGGTGATCGGCATTTCGCCCAAATCCCGCGGGATGGATATGGCATAACCGCCTGCGACAGCGGCGATCAACGCCTGACTCTGCATCATTAATTCTCCCCTTTCAGCGGATGTCCCGCCTGATTTCCCCTTATTTCCCGGTTTTTCGGCATTTTGCACGAAATACTCTGTGAATAATCTAGCAATCGGATGATGAATACGGTTCCATTGCCTTGTTAAAATTATAGCATAAGAGGAGGATCAATACCTATGGTTAAAATTTCAAGACGCGACTTCTTAAAAGGAAGCGGCGCCACCGCATTAACCCTCATGGCAGCCGGATTAGTCGGCTGTTCGGCTGAAAATGAAAAAACCCCCGATGCCCCTGCGTCTTCGCCGGCTCCGGAAAACGACAAAATCGCCGCAGCTTATCTCAATCCGCAGCGCGACGACTACCGCAGCAACACCAAAGAATTGAAAACGTTGTTCTCGCCGCTGACCATCGGCTCGCTTCAGCTCAGCCACCGGATGGTCAAATCGGCAGCCGGATCCGCAACCTATCTGGCCGGATTAACGGATGAACTGCTTCAATATTATATCAATTTCGCCAAGGGCGGCGTTGAGATGATTTATGTGGAAGGGATTTCCGCTTTGGAAATTCCTGCCGACGGCAGCGGCTACGACGCTGAAACTCTGGCCTTCGGTCAGAAGCTGGTCGCAGAATGCGCGAAGTATGGCGCCAGCCTGGGCTATCAGTGGGCGCAGTTCGGCGCCGGGGAAAATGAAATGAGCGTCGAACAGATTCAGGCGATCGAAGACCGCGGCGCGCAGATCGCCAAGGGCATGCAGCAGCTGGGCTTCAAAGCGTTTGAAATCAACGCCGCCGGCTTCAATATGGGCGAACATTTCCTGTCCCGTTTCTACAACGTACGCACGGACGAATATGGCTGCACCAGTCTGGAAAACCGCGCCCGTTTCGTCACGGAGTGCATCGCCAAGATCAAGGAAGCCTGCGGTGCGGACTTCAATGTTCAGATCTTAATCGACGCGATTGAGGAAAACGACAACGTCGCCAACAATCCGACGTTAATGACGTTGGACAACGCGGTCACAACGCCGCGCACAAAAATCACGACGGTAGAGGAAGGCATCGCTTTCGCGAAGCTGTTTGAGGCCGCCGGCGCGGATTCCATGCATTTGCGCTTAGGTCCGCTGGGTCATCACGTCGCGCAGTTCGGCAGCGATCTGTACTTTATCTTAAACGGCATCGAAGGCGCGTCCGGCTTCGGCACGCAGTATGATTTCAAAAAGCACTGGCAGGGCCAGCTGATCGGCGATACGCAGGGCGCCGGCATGCTTCTGAACGTCGCGGCCCGCTACAAGGCCGCCGTCAGCATTCCCTGCGGCGTCGTCACTTACATGGACCCGGCGCACGCTCCGGATTTCTTCGAACAGGCGCTGGAAGACGGCAAGGCAGATTTCTTCCTGATGACCCGGCCGTTAACCGTCGATACCGAATATGTCAATAAGCTGCGTGAGGGACGGATTGATGAGATCGCGCCGTGCACCCGCTGTCTGCATTGCCATATCGGAAGCAACGAAGCCAACGCGATGGCCGGCTATTGCCGCGTCAACGCGTTGACCCAGCGCGTCATGCGTGAAGGCGGACCTGCAGCGTATGAACTGCCGCCGATCGAAAAAGCGAAAAAAGTCATGGTGATCGGCGGCGGCCCGGCTGGAATGGAAGCAGCCCGGATTGCGGCAGCCCGCGGCCACGACGTGACCTTGTATGAAAAGAAAGGGACGCTGGGCGGCCTGCTGGATTTCGCGCATACCGTCAAGGGTCCGCATGAAAACTTGCAGGATTTCAAGAACTATCTGATCCGTCAGCTGGAAATTACCGGCGTCAAAGTGGAAACCGGCGTGGAAGTCGACGCCGCCAAGATCAACGCGGAAGCACCGGATGCCGTTATTCTGGCTGCCGGGGGGCTGCGCGACACTTTGCAGGTGGAAGGCGACGGCAGTGCTCCGGTGATCGACATGGAATCGTTCATGTTTACGGAAATGGGGGAAAACGTCCTCATCTACGGCTCCAATGCCCAGGCCTTCGACGCCGCTCTGTGGCTGACCGTTCACAAAAAGCACGTCACGATGATCACGCCGAATACAGCCGCGGAAATGGATATGCAGCAATCGCAGCACGCAATGCGAATGATGACCACGGCGTTGTATTCGCTGGGCTTCAGCGCCTGGCCGCAGGCTTCATTAAAATCGGTCAATCAGAACAAAGCAGTCATCCTGACCGAAACCGGCGTGGAGATGGAAATCGCCTGCGACGCGATCGTCAACGCCGCCGACATGCTGCCGAACACCAGCCTGCTGGAAGGATTGACCGTAGCGGAAACCTATGCCGTCGGCGACTGTGCCAATCCGTTCAATATCGCCAAGGCGATCCATGCGGGCAACGACGCCGGCCGCGCCGTCTAAGCGCCTAATTTTTTGATGAATCTGAGCCAGAATTGAGGTTGATTCCAGTTCATTCTGAAATCTGACCGGCTCAGGAAGATGAAATAAAAACAGGAATCAAGCCAAATCTGCGCCGCTATGGCCCGGATGAAGCTTGTTCCTGTTTTTTTTATCGTTGTTGCTTAGACAACCTTGCTGCGATCTCTTCTGAATGGAAAATGGTCGGGAAAGACGTTTTGGTTATTCTGCCGCTGTGACCTCAAAATCGCGCGTTCCCTGCGGACAGCCGTTGATGATCAGGGTGACCGAATGGCGTCCCGGGTAATGTTTTCTGACGCTTGTGTCGGCAAAGTGTTGTTTTTTTACATATTTCCGTTTCTCGCCTGCCTTTAAGGTAAGCTCGGATATTTTATAGTTTTTCCGACTGCGTTTCCCTTTGGCCTTCATGTAGTCAACCGCATATTCCAGCCGCGCCCGAACGTCGGTTTCCGCGCTGAGCACAAAGGAAAAAACCAGATCTTCACCAATTCGCACGACCGGCGTCATCACAGTGAATTCCGCCGTCTTTACACTGGCATTCTCCGCCAGTCCAAACAGCGCCAGCGCTTCCGGATTTCCCTTTTTCAGCAATGTCCGGCAGCCATGTTTGAGGATTGCGTCTGTGATCGCGTTCTGCCCCTGCCAGCGGCGCGCCGTTTCCAGCACAAGCTCGGGATGCGTCTTGGAAATATCGTTCAGGTTGTTCGCCACGCTTTTCTGAACATACGGCGAGGGATCCGCTTTCAGCAGCTCGAGAATTCGCAGCACCGGCAACGGATTCTGCTTGAAGCTCGCTAACGCCTGGCCCCAGGGCAGCTGCGGACGGCAGCCCTCGCTGGCCAGCCGCCGCACATGCTCACTTTTGTGCTCAGCCCAAACCGCCACCTGCTCAAGAATCGTCACCGCGCGAGTGTAATCCGCCGGCAGATATTTGCCCAGGGCAAGCGCCATCTTCCGGATCCGGGCTTTCAGCTGAAGCGACTCCCACTCCGCGTCCAGAACCTCGCTGACAAACGCCTCGTTTAAAAACAGGGGATAGACCTCTTTGATTCTGCGCGCCAGTTCGCCGAGCGAGTCAGCGTTAATTCTTGCTTTCATTAATTCCGCCATTCATTTCTCCTTTGCCGAAATAAGCGCACAGAACCCCAAAAGAGTTCAATCGATCACACAGCAGGCTGACGCCTGTCCAGCCTGAGCGCAGCGGACGTTTAACCGCACAGTCGTTCCTGCAGGTGCACGAACAATCCATTCTATTTTCTTCCGCAGCGCGGCTGTCTGACCATAGACGCTGGAAAAGGACAACTCTGTTTGATCCTGACCATAGCCTTCCAGCGCTTCCATTTCACTGCGCGCCTGTCCCTGCACAATCTTTGCGCCCTCCAACGTAATCTGAATGGGTTCCGCCAGCTTCATCGCCTGGCGCTGCCGGCTGATCCACGTCGGCAGATAGCCGCGGTTGACGATCTCCGCCGTCACTTTCACGAAGTCATGCCCCAAAGGTTGAGCCTCAAAACGCAAAATCGCCAGTCTTGGCAGCAGGCAGACCTGACGCAGCGCAAACCGCGTGGCTTTTTCGCATTCTTCGCGCAGATACGCCGGCGGGCAGTTTTGGATCGTAAACTTATAATCCAGCCCGCCGATCTCCACCTCGCCCAGCTGCGGATGCTTCAGCGGCGTCCACGGCTTCCAGGCTTGCGGACAATGAGCGTCGATCCAGGCCAACGTTAATTTCTGCTGCTGCAACTGCTGCGCCTCGCTCAAATCCGGATCCAGCTGATCTTCCACGCTGATCCCGGCCCGGCTCTGCAAATCCCACAGCTCGGCCGTCACTGCGAAAATTCCGCGGTTCAGATAAGCCCAGTCATCGCCCGCGCCGGCCGCATAATCGGTTTCCGTACAGTGAAAGCCATCGTATAAATTCAATAACGGATAACCCATCTCTTCGGTTGCCAGCGCGCCAATCGCATGATAGATTTTCCGATCCAGCGGATCCTGTTCAGCTTCCGAAAACGGTCCCGGCGGATTGAGAATCATACCGCCGCTGGTATGATGAGTAACCATCACGCCGATATTGTGATGAGCGATCAGAAAATCCGCCACCGCACGGGTTTCCGGATTATCCAGCGGATAGTTTCCCGCTCCCGGCTGCTGCGGCTTCCACCAGCACGGATAATTGCGGTTGAAGTCCAGCCCCCATTGGGCTGGGGCCGCTTTAAGAATTTCCCCCTTCTCCCCACGCAGCATGCCTTCCGGCATCACTGTATAGAACACGCCGTCCATTTCATCCGGCCGCCGCCGGCGCAATAACCGCGGTTCTTCCTCATCCGCCGCCCACGCTCCGGTTTCGTCGGGAATCCGCATCCAGCGAATCACACCGTCCTGATCCAGATCCTGCCGGACGACGCCGGACTGTTCTTTCCCTGAAACCCGGTTGACGGAGCGCAGCAGCTGGGGCGTTTTCAGATAAACCTCCGCGCCATCCGGAGAAATCCGCGGGATAAACGTAAACGTATAAGCCCGAAGCAGTTTTGCGATCTGCGGTTCAGCGTGTCCGGTCAACAGCACATCCAGCTGATGCAGCGCGGCCATCGACCCCGTCACTTCCCCGGCATGCGTGTTTCCGTCGATATGCTGCGCCGGTTTCTCATCGAAATCCCCGCAGCTTAAGTCCGTCACCTCCATCGCCCACAAATCGCGCCCTTCCGGGGTTTTTCCCAAGCTCCTTAAGCAGGCAAAGTCCGGGTAATGCTCACTAAAATAGACCAGCCGCGCCGTCAGCTCGGCATAATCCGCATAATGATCATAAGTAAAAGTCGTTTTCATCCCATCAACTCCGTTTCTGATGAAATCAGTGTAGCACCGTTTTTCTCCATCCGCAAAACAAATCCGCTCCCCTCCTTCGTGTTTCGCATTTCCCCGCTGAAAAAACAAAAAAACCGGACAGGCCGGTTTTCCCTTACAATTTTAGCGTCAGGATGTTCAGTACGCCGTAGACGATCAGCGTGATCACGATCGCCCAGGACAGGAAGAACTGCTGGATTAAAATCCACGGATTTGCTTCCCGGCGCACGATGATCCGCTTATGCCGCCGCCGGATCAGCGCGATTAGCGCCAGGGCGTAAATGATGACGCAGCTTAATCCGATCACCCATGAATACTGCACCGGCACCAGCTGTAAAGCGACCGTCTGCAAATTGATTGCGATATGGATGATCACCGCCGGCAGAATTGAATTGAAGCGCATCGTCACAACCGCCAGAAAAGCGCCCAGAAAGAATGAGGGCAGAATGTTGATCAGATTACCGTGCATCAGAGAAAACAACAGCGAGCTGGCGAAGATCGCGAAATAATTACCCATCCGGCCAAAACTGCGCAGGCAGACGCCGCGGAAAATAAATTCCTCGCAAAAAGGGAACACGACTGCCGTCTGGATCACATTCAGGATGACCGCCGGTAATTTTCCCTGCAGGATCAGCTGTGATGATGTGAACTGAATATTGGACCAGCTGAGCACCAGCGAGAGAATTCCGACGATAAAAGTCAGAAGCAGATTCAGTGCCAGACCGATCAATGTCAATTCGAGAATATCGCGCCACTCGCCCTGACAACGCCCGAAAAACCGCCCTGTCTTCATTTTCTTTATCGCGGCATACGCTTGAAAGGGAAGAAGCATGACGATCAGCGTCACGGCGATCCGGATTCCAGCTTCCGCTGCCTGACGGTCAACCGTTTGATAATACGGCTCCAGCAGCGGAACGAGCCGCTGATAGCCAAAGGCCGCGCCGACGGCCAGCGCAAAGACAACCAGAAACGTCAGTCCGACGCCATTGAATTCCCGGCGCAGCTGACGCGGCGTTACCGTCTGAATAATCCGATCACTCATTGTTTCCCCTCCTTTTCAATCTTCTGAAATTCCACGGTGTAGCCGTCCGGATCCTGAATAAAAAAGGAATACACGGCAAACTGCGGATGCCGCCGGGGAGCGGAAGCTCCCTTCATGTCTTTGAATTTTTCGTACAGCGCGTCGACTTCAGCCTCATCGGCGCAGTTAAAGGAAATGCACGAATAGGCCGGAAGCTCAAAATCCACGCTTTCCACAAAGCCCAGATAGCCATAACCGCTGTCGTAAATATGACAGCCCGGCTGCGTATGCCAAAGTTTCAGCCCTAATTGCTGAATATAAAAAGCATCGGTTGCCGCCAGACTGCGGCAACGATGAAAGACGACCATTGATTCCATAGTGCATCGCTCCTGTTCTCTGATTCAGAACTGTATTGTTTCCATCCCCCGTTTATTAACCGGAGTACGGCGGTCTCTGCTAAAGCGGCAGGATTGGATCTCATGTCCGTGAAGACACCCGATTTCTCTGTGCGCTTCACAGTAAAACTTGTTTTTGACGATTTCTCCCCTCGGCCACAGTGGTCGGGGAAAAATCACTTGCTGCGCTGAATGCTTTTTTATTATCGCATATTTTTTTAAGAATGGAAATAGCGACCCTTGCCGCTTTGCGTGCAGATTTAGAAATTCTGCGGTGATTTTATTTCCATCCAAGGTTTACCTGAGGTGCGAACGAGGCTTTCCTACTTTGATTTTCAACGACATCTGGCTTATACTAAAGCTATTGCACAGAATTAAAAAAGGAGGAATCCGATGCACAAACAACAATGGGAAACGCAGCTGGCTCAGGCGCAGCGACGAAGCGCTCAGCTCCATCGCAAAAACTCACAGATCGCCGGGGTTCGCTTCGGTTTATTTTTAATCGCGGCATGGGCTTTTTTTCAAGTCGTCGACGGTCGGAGGGGCTATGGGCCGATCCTGATCCTGAGTCTGACCGGGTTTTGTCTGGCGATGCTGGCGCATCAGAAAAACAACCGGTTCTATCTTGAAGCGCAGGCGCAAATCGAAGTGCTCCATCGCTGTCTGGCGCGGTTTGACGGCCGTTGGCAGCAGGCGCCGGAAACCGGCGCGGAATTTTTAGACGACGATCAGCCCGCGCTGGCCGATCTCGACGTGTTCGGACCGCGTTCGTTATATCAGTTCTGCTGCATGGCGGTCCTGCCGCAGGGGAAGACGGCGCTGGCGTCCTGTTTTAAAGATTCAGCCGCGGCCGAAACGATCCGCGAGCGTCAGGAAACCGTGACCGTTCTGGCGCAGAATCCCGATTTCATGCTTGCGGACTGGACCTGCACGCACGGTCTGACGTCAACGACAGCCGCCGCAATGGCTTCCGACAAGCTGAATGAGCTTGTCCAGCCGATCACACTGCTGATTCCCGGCTGGTTTATCCGCTGGATGCCAGCGGTGACGCTGACGTTATTGGGGCTGACGCTGCTACGCTGGATCTCGCCGCTGTGCTTCATCCTGATCTTTTTTGTCCAGTCCGCGCTCGCCCTGTTTTCCCTCGGGACCGTGCACAGCCGCCTGCAGACCGTCGCAAAGGTCCGGCAGGGGCTGCAGAACTGCCTGACCCGTTGTCAGAAGCTGGATCAGTCGGAATTGTCCAGCCCCTTGATCGACACGCTGAAAACCCGGATTCGCCAGCCGCAGGGACTGCTTCAGGGCGTAAAGCAGCTCGACGGGCTGTTAAACCGGCTGTCGCTGCAGGCCAATCCGTTTCTCTACCTGCCGGCGCAGTTATTGCTGCTGTGGGATCTGCAATGCGTGGGGGCCTGGAATCAATGGCAGGCTCAGGCCGGGCAGACGTGGATCGCCGTGATGGAACTGCTGGGACAGCTGGAATCGCTGGAATCGCTGGCGCTGATCGCGCTGACGCATCCGCAGACCTGCATGCCGAAGCTGCATGAGGAAACGACGCCGGTTCTGGCATTTACGCAGCTGACTCACCCGCTGCTGGATCCCGATCAGGCAATCGGCAACGATTTCACCCTCGATCATTCGCTGACACTGGTCACCGGCTCCAACATGTCCGGCAAGACGACGTTCATGCGCACGATCGGTCTGAATCAGATTCTGGCCGCAGCCGGCGGTCCCGTCTGCGCGCAAAGCATGGATACGTCCGGCTTTACCGTTTTAACCTCGATGCGGATCCGCGACGACGTCAACGAGGGCATCTCCACCTTCTATGGCGAGCTGTTAAGAATCCGCAGGATCATCGACGCCGTGCCTCAGAAAAAACCGCTGCTGGTGCTGATCGACGAAATCTTCAAGGGCACCAACTCGCTGGATCGGATCGACGGCAGCGCTCAGGTACTTCGCCACCTGAATCACCCATGGATCCGCGCGATGATCACGACGCACGACTTTGAGTTGTGCGCCCTGCAGGAACAAACGGGACTTTCCTTAGTCAACGTTCATTTTGAGGAACATTACCAGAATCAGAAGATTTTCTTTGATTACAAGCTCAAGCCGGGCCGCTGTACGCAGCGCAACGCTCGATATTTAATGAAAATGATTGGGATCACGGATTGATTTTCACTGGTTTTACGATACAATGAGTTCATAGAGATTGGGGGACATACAATGATAGCTATTACACACGGCAAGCTGCTGACCGTCGTCAACGGTACGATTGAAGACGGCACGCTGCTTCTCGACAACGGCAAGATCACAGCGATTGGCAAGGATCTCGCGATCCCGCAGGGAGCTGAGGTCATCGACGCTTCCGGAAAATGGGTGACTCCGGGCTTGATCGACGCGCACACGCACATTTCTACCTTTAACGAACCGCACTGGATGCCGCACATCGGCGATGGCAACGAGGTCACCTCACCCGTCACCGCTCAGATCCGCGGCATCGACGCGCTGAATCCCTTCGACATGGCGATCGGTGCGGCGCGGTCGGCCGGCTTTACGACCTGCTACACCGGGCCGGGCAGCGCCAACGTCATCGGCGGCACCGGCTTGAGCTTCAAGCTGAAAAACGCGGCGACCGTTCAGGAAATTGCGATCGAAGGTTCGGAAATGATGAAAATGGCGCTGGGCGAAAACCCGAAGCGCTGCTACGGCTCGGAAAAGAAAATGCCGATGACCCGGATGGGCACCGGCGCGGTGCTGCGCAAAGCGTTATTCGACGCGAAGCAATACAGCGACGCGCTGGCTGCGGGCAAAGACGTCAAGCGTGACTTTGATTTAGAAGCGCTGGTTCCGGTCGTCCGCGGCGAAATGCGCTGCCGGATCCATTGCCACCGCGCTGACGACATCGTCACGGCGATCCGGATTGCCGAGGAATTCAACCTTGATTACACGATCGAGCATTGCACCGAAGGGTATAAGATTCTGGATTTCTTAAAGGCGAAAAAGACCAAGGTTATCATCGGTCCGCTGTTAATGGGGCCGCAGAAATTTGAGATCTGGGGCTGCCGTCAGGATACCCCGGCCGTCTTTGAAAAGGCCGGAATTGAGGATTTCTGTCTGATGGCGGACGATTCCTCCGCCACGAAATGGCTGCCGGTTCACGTCGGCATCGCAATGCGCAATGGCCTCAGCTTTGAACAGGCGTTAAAATGCGTGACGATCAATCCGGCGAAGCTTCTGAAGCTGGACGATCGGATCGGTTCGCTGGAGGTGGGCAAAGACGCGGACATCGCGATCTTTAACGGCATGCCGTTCTCCAATCTGACGCTGTGCGAACAGGTCATCATTGACGGAAAACCGGAATTTGTCCGGCAGGAGGGTGATTTATGATCGCCATTATTCATGGAAAGCTGCTGACTGTCACGCAGGGCGTCATCGAAGACGGCACCCTGCTGATCGATCAGGGCAAAATTACGGCGGTCGGTCAAAATATCGCCGTTCCGGAAGGCGCGGAAATTCTCGATGCTTCCGGCAAATGGGTGACGCCGGGGCTGATCGACGCCCACAGCCATCTGTCGGGGTTAAACGAACCGGCCTGGATGCCTTCGACGATGGATGCCAACGAAATTACCGATCCCGTCACCGCGCAGGTGCGGATGCTGGACGCGTTCAACCCGTTTGACGAAGCGATCCCGAAGGTCAGAAACGCCGGCTTCACGACCTGCTGCACACTGCCGGGCAGCGCCAACGTCATCGGCGGCGTCGGTTTTTCCTTCAAGCTGAAAAACGCGGCGACCGTTCAGGAAATGATGATTCCGGGCACGGAAGTCATGAAAATGGCGCTGGGCGAAAATCCAAAGCGCTGCTATGGCCCGGATAAGAAAATGCCGATGACCCGAATGGGGACCGGCGCCGTGCTGCGGGAAACGTTATTCAAAGCGAAAGTCTACTCGGATAAATTAAAAAAAGCGGAAACAGACTCCAGCTTTTACGTCGAACCGGATTTCCGGCTGGATCCGCTGGTCCCGGTTGTCCGCGGTGAACGCCGCTGCCGGATTCACTGCCACCAGGCGGATGATATCGTCACCGCAATCCGGATCGCTGAGGAATTTAAGCTGAGCTATGCCATCGAGCATTGCACGGAAGGCTATAAGATCAAGGAATTCTTAAAAGAAAAGAACATCACGGCAGTTGTCGGACCGTTAAAAATGGGACCGATGAAATTTGAAATCTGGGGCTGCCGCCAGGACACGCCGGCGGTCTTTGAAAAGACGGGCATCAACTTCTGCCTGACCGCGGACGGCGCTTCCGACACCGTCTGGCTGCCAAGCGATATCGGCATTGCGATGCGTTACGGACTGAGCTTTGAGACCGCGCTGGAATCCGTGACGATCCGTCCAGCCCGGCTGCTGGGATTGGAAGACCACGTCGGTTCGTTAGAAGCCGGCAAAGACGCGGACGTCGCGATCTTCGACGGCATGCCGTTTGAAAATCTGACATCCTGTCTGACCACGATCATCGACGGGAAAATCGAGCACTGCACGCTGTAACAAAATTGCAGAAGGCGCTGAGAATTTCCCTCCGAAACAAATCCCTGCCGTATACCGATCAAAAATGGAACAGAACTCCATGGGAGCCTGTTCCATTTTTTTTGTGCGCGCAAATGGCGGCTGTACAGGCTGCATCATCCCGGTTGGCATGGTTAAAGGCTGCCGGGGATTGTTCTTTTTGATTTCCAAAAAGATTAATTTTCCTTTACCGATAAATTCCCGTTTCAGGGAGTATTCAACTTGCTTAAACATCATTTGTTTCCGTCAATCTGACGCAGGATTTTTCAGATAATCCAGCTCGTGCAGCCGGTCCTCCAGGGAAGCAACTTTCCGCTCCGCGGCATCAGTCTGACTTGACGCCACTTTATGACGTTGAAAGAAAAAGGCAGCCGAAAAACAAAATAGTCCAAAAATTCAAAATACTGCTTGACGCATTATACTACGCGATATATAGTATAACACGTAAGGAGGTAATCATGGATAGTCAACTAAAAAAGGGATTGTTGGAAATCTGCGTGCTGGCCGCGCTGGCAAAGCAGGATTCCTATGGTTATCAAATCATCAAAGACGTTTCCCAGGTCATTGAGATCTCTGAATCCACATTATATCCGATTCTTAAACGCCTGGAAGCCAGTCACGATCTGGAAACCTATTCCGTCGAGCATAACAGCCGGCTGCGTAAATATTACCGGCTGACGGACAGCGGCCGCCGGCACATCGCTGATTTTCTGGATGATTGGAAAGCGGTGATGACCGTGATCGATTTTATAAAAGGAGAAGTTCACCATGACTGAAAAAGAATATCTTGATGCTTTAAACAAAGCGCTGAAATGGCTGCCGAAGCCGGAAAAAGAAATTTGTTTCAACTACGCCCGGGAGATGATCGAGGATCGAATCGAAAACGGCTTCTCGGAAGCCGAGGCCGTCGCTCAGCTGGAAACGCCCGGGCAGATGGCGAAAGCTTTTCTCGAGGACCGCGGCAGTCTGAAATTTAAATTTTCATTGCCGTTGAACAGCGGACTGACCGTCATTCTGCTCGTGCTGGGTTTCCCCCTGTGGGGCGCCCTGTTATTGGCGGGATTGATGGTGTTGCTGGCAGGCTTTCTGATCGCCGGCTGCGTGCCGTTTCTCTGCGTCGTGCTGACGGTCAGCCTGTTATTCGTCGCGCTGGTCAGCGTCAGCGCCAGCCCGTTTGTAATGGGAACCGTCTCGTTCACGGCCGGCATCATTCAGTTCGGCGTCGGAATGATGGCGCTGGGCGGTTTAATTCTGGCGGCATTAGGCGCGTCGCTCAGTATTCCGTGGTTTAAATCCGCGGTGATGAAAACAGCGCAGAATCTGCGTTCTCTGTTTTTCCAGGAGGTAAAAAAATGGTAATCCGAAATTTTAGAAAAAAGGCGTTGATCGCCGGCCTGTTCTTCGTTCTGACCGGTTCGCTGATCGTGGGCGCGGGCTTGGCAGCCGGAGGTCGTGATGCGTTAGCCGCCGGTCCCTCGAAGCCATGGTACCAGACGATTTGGATTGAAGATGGAAAGATTGTCGTCAGTCTGGATTTCCTGAACGGTTCGTTGTTTCACATCCGCTTTTAAACAGAAAGGAGACTATCCTCATGACACAATTTACTGCATATCAGAAAAAACAGCTCGGCCTGTTCGCCATGCTGACCCTCGCCTTTCTCAGCCTGTTTACCGTTTTATACGCCCGCAATCGCGATAACACGCTGCTTTCGCTGCTGATGCTGACGCCGGCGCTCAGCGCGCTGATCGTCAACAGGCTGACGCATGAGCGCCGCTCCTTGTTTCTGCGGCCAAAATTCAAGCGCAACCTTTCCCGTTATGCGTTGAGCTGGTTTCTTCCGCCCCTGCTGGCCTTTGCCGGAGCCGGACTCTACTTCCTGATTTTCCCATCGCAGTTTCAGCCGCTGGCCTCGCGCTTTGCGGTCAATAACGGCCTTGCGGAGCCGGGTGCGTATGGAAGACAGCTGCTTCCAGTCGTGCTGCTTGCGGTTCTCGTCAATCCCTTCGGCGGACTGATTCCGGCGTTGGGCGAGGAACTGGCCTGGCGGGGCTGGCTGCTTCCCCGGCTGCGCGATGTCCTGGGCACGCGGAAATCCGTCGTTGTAACGGCTTTGATCTGGGGCTTATGGCATGCGCCGATCATCCTGCTGGGCTACAATTATGGAACCGATCATCCGCTGCTCGGCGTGCTGATGCAGCTGTGGCTCTGTTTGATTCAGGGGATCATCCTGGCCTGGCTGCAATTTCGAAGTGAATCTGTGTGGACCTGCGCTCTGTGGCATGCGTCCTTAAACGGGATTGACCGCTACGCCGCTTCAGCCCTGCTGAGCGCGGGCAGCGTTATGCCGTTAGTCGGTCCGGATCTGACGGGGTTGATCGGCGGACTGGGGTTTGTTCTGGCGGCGGTCCTCTGTTGGCGCGGGATTTGCCAACTGCCGAAGCGTTCCAGTACTGCGAAGTCTGACGCTTTCCTCAATTCCGATTTATCCTTGATCCAATAACGTTTGACCGACTGCCTCCAAATAAAAAAATCCGGACAGGAAATGATCTTCCCCGCACCGGATAATCCTGATAGAACACAAGAGCAACGTCTTCCGGCACCCGCCGGAAGCGTTTTTATTTTACTAAAATTGTCCGTTTTTTCCATCGAGAGCCCCTCTTTATCCAGCACCGTGCAGCGCGAACGGGTCATAATCGTCTCGCATGGGAAATCGCATTCCCCACAGGCTGTCAATTCCTGATGAAGCACACCGTCGCGGGTAAAACCATCCTCCGGCTTATGCGCCATCACACAGTCAGGACAGATTCCCTGAATACAGGTCGGACAGCTGCCGCAGTAATAAGCCGCATTTCCCCAACACCGCTCATCCATGGCCCGAATTCTTTTTCATCGTTTCGATTTGTTTCCTTCCTTGTGTTAATCGGAGTTGATCCATCCCCCGCTTATTCTCTAAAGGGCTCACTTTCCTCCATGTTCAGCTGCGCGCGATACTGGATCGGCGTTTTCCCGCAGCGTTTCTTGAAGATCTCCGTGAAATACCGCTCGCTGCTAAAGCCCACCTCGCGGCTGATCTGAGCGATGGTCAGCGTGGAATTCTTCAGATAAAAACGGGCTTTTTCAATCCGCAGGCCGGAGATAAAATCGGGCAGGGAGCTGCCGGTCTGGCGGTTGAATTCGCTGCTTAAATGACTGACGTTGGTATTGGTGTACTCCGCGACCAGCTTCAGCGAAATATCCTTACGATAATTCTCATGGATAAATCCCATCGCCAGCAGCACCTCGGGCGAATACCATGGCCCGCCGTTTCCGTCCTTATACAGCCTGCGGATCTGATTTTCCAGATGCGCCTGATATTCGCTGAGTGAGAAAAAATCCTGCGGTCCGAAATTCAGATCCAGCGTTATCCCGTACACCTTGACAAACAAGCTCAGCGTCGCGATCACAAAGGTGTGCGCCGCCCGGCAGCAGTTCATATCGAGCGAGCTGCGGACAAGATGATCAAACACATAATTCACCTGTTCCAGCACTGCCGGCAGATTCCCCGTACACAGCTCGTTGCGTAGCCGCCGGCCGTTTTCATAGATCGCCAACACCCCCGGATCAATCCGCTGCTGCAGCACCTGCTCGGTAATCACCGGACACGCGACCTCAAAGAAACGCAGATCGTTCAGCTGCCGGGCTTTTAAATAAGCCGGATGCATGCCTTCATAGCCGTGGTAAGGCCCGGCCATCGACGTCGCGATAAAACGATGATTTCCCGGGGCATAAGGCGGACGCGCGATAAAATGCCGGTGAAGCTGTTCACACACCTGTTCCGCACGGATCGTGCAGTCTGAATCCCGGCTGAACAGCACCGCCATTTGTTTGGAATTATCGACCTTGATCAAAAAGCTGTTTCCCCGGCAATGATTTTCCGTTAACAACGCCTCGATTTCATCATAGATGACGTACGTATTTTCCACCTGCCGCTGAAAAATTTCAGAATCGTCGATCAGATTATATTTCTTGTCAATCCCTGTGATGCAGAAATAATAATCAGTCAGATCAAACCGCAGCGGAATCCGGTTGTTTTTTACAAAGCTTTCGATCAACAGCTCATTGTCATCCCACAGACAATAGTTGATCAGCATGTTGTCGCGGACAAAGTCCGTCGACGCTTTTTCCAGCAATCTTTTCTCTTCCATGGTGTAATCGTACCATGATTTCAGGAATTGCAGAAGAGACAAACGGAAATTTTTGCCAACGCAAAATTTTTCGCAGGTCATGTTCAATTTTTATCATGATAAAATATGAACATAAAGGGAGGAAAATGAAATGAAAAAGCTGTTAGCACTCGCAACGGCGGCCTTTTGCGTTCTTAGCTTAGGCGCCTGCGCAACCACCAACGGCGGCACGTCTGCCCCGGCAGCCGGCGGTTATACCTTCGCGGATACCGTGAAATGGGATGCGGAATATGACGTCGTCGTCGCCGGCTTCGGAGCGTCCGGAGCCGTAACTGCCAAGACGGCCGCAGAGAACGGCGCATCCGTTCTGATCGTCGAGAAATGCACCGAGGGGGAAGCTGGGGGCAACTCCAAGGTCGCCGGCCAGCTGTTTGCCTATGGCAACGGCAATGTGGAAGAAACGAAGAAATATTATCAGGCGCTGGCCGGGGATACGGAAGTTCCGGAAGCCTCGCTGGACGTCATCGTTAACGGCGTCGCCAACATGGCGGAAATTCTCGTCAACGATTTCGGTTTAAACAAAGACGATTTTGTCGACTGGACGGGATTCCCGGTCATCGGCGTCATGTCCCCGGAATATCCGGAATTTGAAGGTTCCGAGACGGTCGGCTTATGGACGACGCATATGGGAACCAGCGATTCTCATCTGTATCAGATCTTAAAAGAACAGGTCGTTAAAAACGCAGACAAGATCGACGTCTGGTTTGAAACACCGGCAACTGAACTGATTCAGGATCCGATGTCCGGCACGATCATCGGCGTGAAGGTAACCCGTGACGGCCAGGAAAGTCATATCCGCGCCCTCAATGGCGTCGTCTTATGCACCGGCGGCTTTGAAGACAACAAAGAAATGGTTCAGAACTATATTGGTCTGACCGACTATGCCCCGATCGGCGGTCTATACAACACCGGCGACGGCATCAAGATGGCGCAGGCCGTCGGCGCCGATCTGTGGCACATGCATGTTTACGAAGGCGGCTTCGGCTTAGGCGGCGTTTCTTTCAACGTCGAAGAAGGCCAGCGCGCTTCGCAGATTCAGGTCTTAAGCCAGGGGCCGCTGAACACCGGCGCGCTGGTTCTGCTAGGCATGGATGGCGACCGGTTCGTCAACGAATCCGTTCCAGTCCGGCATGGTCATGTCTACATGAACGGCACATGGCATAACCCGACGTATCCAGATAAAATGTGGACGGTTTACGATCAGACGCAGGCCGATCTGATTGCGGAAGCGGAAGCCATTCCGGAACAGTTCCGTGCTCAGGTCGTCGAGGCTTCCTCGCTGGAAGAGCTGGCGGAAAAGACCGGCATGAAAGTGGATCAGCTGAAAGCGACGATCGCGAATTTCAACGATTACGCCAAGCAGGGTGTTGACGAACAGTATCACCGCGATGGGGAAACGATGCGGCCGTTCGACGGCACAAAGTATTACGCCTTCCCGGTCAAAGCCGAAATTTTGAACACTCAGGGCGGTCCGAAGCGCAATGAAAACGCCGAAATTCTGGACGTCAAGGGCAACCCGATTCCGCATCTGTATTCCGCGGGCGAAATGGGCGGCATCACCTCTGAACATTATCAGGGCGGCACCAACCTGGCGGAATGCATCATCTTCGGTCAGATCGCAGGCAAGAACGCTGCAGCGGCCAAGGACGCACTGCCGGAATACACGCTCGCGCCGAAGGTGGAATCCACGCCGACCAAGCTGGGCGAAGTCACCGATCTGAACAAAGAAACCAGCTACGAAACCAAGGATAACGAATATATCGGCGAAGGCACCGGCATGGGCGGCAAGCTCGTCGTCAAAGTCACGATGGACGGCGACAAGATCGCTAACGTTGAAATCGTTGAACATTCCGAATCCGAGAATATTTCTGATCCGGCTATCGAACAGCTGCCAAAGGCGATCGTTGAAGCTAACGGAACAGAAGTCGATACGATCTCCGGCGCGACGGTTACTTCCAAAGCAATCATCGAAGCGGTCAACAACGCTTTAGCTCAGGTAAAATAAGTTTCAGCTTCTGATCTTGTTCCAGGAAGCAAAGCAGCGGTCTGCATCAGGCCGCTGCTTTTTTTATCTTAAGATTCAAAACGTTCGCTCAGCCTGCGCCTGCAGGGCCTTGTAAACGCATACTATCCCATGTCTGAAATCGCTGAGGCCCTTAAAATACACGTCCTCGCAGTATTCGTTGTCCGCTCATTCATGGAGTGAACACAAAGATCTCCCAAAAAAAGACCGGATTTTGATCTGAATGATCAGCTCCGGTCCGGAATTCAATTTGATCGAGACGGACTTTCCAGATAGTCCAGACATGCGTCAACGGTATCGAACAGTCTGCTTGCGGCGGCTTTGACTGCTTCCACACCCGAGCTCATCGCAAAGCCGTTCAATCCTTCAATCATCGGAAGATCGTTATAATCGTCGCCGATGACATACACTTCGTTTGCTTTCAGCCAGGCTGCCGCCGCTTCAACGCCGGTTTGTTTCGATACACCCCGGGCGACGATATCCAACGTGCCGCGGTTGAGATAGCTTTCCACCGCGTCGCCGAACTTCTCCTGAATTTCCGCCTGCATCTCCGCCATCCGGCCGCGGTCGCTGATCCAGGCCGCCATCGAGATCATCCGGCCTTTCGCCAGCACCATGGCCTCGCTGATCGTTTTGGCGAAAAACTTTTCCCGCCGCTCTAACGAACGCGGACTCTGCACGATGTGCTCGTTGACATGATAACCGCTGTCCTCGCCATTACAGAAGGTAAATGATTCAAAATCCGATTGTTTCAGATATTCAATTAAAGCGCAGGCCCGGTCAAACGGAATCCAGTGCGCCGCTAAAATGTTCTTTTCACGATCCGCAATCAGCGCGCCGTTGGAACAGATGAAGACGTCCGGGTCGACCTGATTGTGATGCGCTTCGTCAAAAATCGTATTTAACGCGCGGCCGGTCACAATCCCGAAGCGATGTCCATGTTCCTGAAACCGGGCGACCCGCGCGGCGGTCCCCGGGTCCACCTGCGGCGCTAACCGCAGCGTTCCATCATAATCCGATGCTAAAAATTTCATAAAAGTTTCTCCCCCTGTCGTTGAATTTTTACAGTCTTCGCCTGCCCGATCGTTTTCTTTAAAATGGTTGAAATTCACATTTCATTTCCACCGAAGGCCGCAAAAAAACAACGTTCTACCGTCCTGTTTTTTGCTTACGCGTTTGTCTGAATCCAGTTGTCGATCAATTCGATCATGTTCGCGGTGTTGCTGACAACGGGCTTCGGCTGAAATGTCTCAGCCTGCTTCAGCACCTCGCCCAGCCGGTCGAAATCGTGCAGCGCCAGCAGATACCCCTGCCGCTCAAAGCTCGACACAATCTCCGTCTGATGGTCGTTGTGGTGTTCGTGATATTGTGCCAGCCGCGGCGCGGCGATGATCTTTTTTCCCAGCCGCAGTCCGGCCATAATTGTCCCCACTCCGCCATGCGTGATCAACAGATCGCATTGGGCCAGCAGCTGATCAAACTGTTCCATCGGAATCAAATCAAACAGCTTCATCTGTTTGGATTCAAAGACCGTGCAGCCGGCCTGGACGATGACTTCATCGTTGATCGTCCCCTTCTCCAGCTGTGTTTCAATCGCTTCCAACAATCGCGGGAAGGCTTTGTCCTGCGTACCTAATGTTACTAATATCATTAAAAAATCCACCCTCCCATCACAGCGTTCGGATACAGCTGCAGCATTGATTCCCATTGGACGACAAACAGATCGGCGATCGGATAAACCAGCTTGCCGGCTTCCGTCTGCGTCGTGGAATTGGCGAACGTCTCAATCCAGATCACTTTCTTTTTGAAGAAATGTGCGATAAAACACATCGGCACCGCGGTATGCGTTCCGGTCGTAATCACGACGTCCGGACGGATGCGGATAAACAGCGCGAAGCTTTTGAGGATATTCCACGCAAAAATAAACAGATACGGCAGCAGATGCTGCTTTGTGCCGTAAGCCAGATAATGCATACGTTTTCCATATTTTTGTTTTAAGGAAGCATTCGATTTTGTCTTTTCCGTAACTAACGAAGCTTCGTAGCGTTGAAACAGCGGCTCCAGCTGCAAGAGCTCGGTTAAGTGGCCGCCTGTTGAAGAAATAAAGAGGACTCTTTTCATGGTCTATCACCTGCGCATAAAAATAAAGAGTGGAGTTCCACTCTTTATTTTACATTATTTTAAGCTGTTTTTCACTAATTCTGTAACTTCTTTGAGATTGCTGCACTGCAGGGCCTTTTCCGCCATGATTTCCATTTCCTTTTTGGACAGGGAACGGATCATCTTGCGGGTGCGCAGAATGCTGGAAGCGGACATGGAGAATTCATCCAGGCCCAGGCCTAACAATACCGGCGCCGCCAGCTCATCGCCGGCCATTTCGCCGCACATGCCGACCCACTTGCCTTCCTTGTGCGCGCCGTCGATCGTCATCTTGACCAGACGCAGGATAGACGGGTTCAGCGGCTGATACAGGTAAGAAACCTTTTCCGACATCCGGTCGGCCGCCATGGAATACTGAATCAGGTCGTTGGTGCCGATCGAGAAGAAATCGGCTTCCTTGGCGAACTGATCGGCCAGAACCGCAGCTGCCGGAATTTCAACCATCATTCCGACTTCGATATGATCGGAAACGGCAACGCCTTCGCTGACCAGCTTCGCCTTTTCTTCTTCAAACAGGGCTTTGGCCTGACGGAATTCATCCAGCGTCGCGATCATCGGGAACATGATGCACAGCTTGCCGTAGACTGAAGCGCGGATTAAAGCGCGCAGCTGAGTTCTGAAAATATCAGTTCTGTCCAAGCACAGCCGAATCGCACGGTAGCCTAAGAACGGGTTCATTTCTTCCGGGAACGTGAAGTATGGCAGCTTCTTATCACCGCCGATATCCAGCGTCCGGACGACGACCTTCTTGCCGCCCATGCCTTCCAGAACCGCTTTGTACGCTTCAAACTGTTCTTCCTCGCTTGGGAAGTCCAGTTCGCTGTCCATGTATAAGAATTCCGTGCGGTACAGGCCGACGCCTTCGCCGCCGTTGTTCAAAACGCCTTCAACATCCTTCGGCGTTCCGATGTTGCCGGCCAGTTCAACTTCATGACCGTCCATCGTCACGCTCTTGGCGTCTTTGAGAACCTTTAACGCTTCTTTTTCAGCCTTGAACGCTTCCGCCTTGGCTTCATATTCTTTGACCTGTTCCGGCGTCGGATTCAGAATAACCTGACCCGCAACCGCATCCAGAATCAGCAGATCGCCCTGGCTGGCCTGTTCCATGATGCCGGCGCAGCCGACAACAGCCGGAATTTCCAGGCTTCTCGCCATGATCGCGGAATGCGACGTGCGGCCGCCGGTCGCCGTGGCGAAGCCTAATGTATACTGCTTATTCAGCTGGGCGGTATCGGACGGCGTTAAATCTTCCGCCACGATGATGACTTCTTCATCAATCGTCGTCAGATCCGGGATGACCGCGCCGACGATGTTGCATTTCAGACGGAATGTAACGTCTTTGACATCGGCAGCTCTTTCCTTGAAATAATCATTGTCCATTGACTCAAACATGGAAATCATCATGTTCGCGACGGTTTCCGTAGCGAATTCCGCGTTGCAGCTTTCATTCTTGATCATTTCCTCAATCTGTCCGGACAGTTCCGGATCGTTCGCCATCATCAGATGAGCGTCGAAAATCGCCAGCTCTTCCTCCGAAAGTTTTCCTTCCGCTTTCGCCTTGACCGCTTCAATATCTGCCTGCGTCTTGACCAGGGCAGCCTGGAACTTCGCGACCTCCGCCGCGCTGTCACATTCCTTCTTCTCGATATTCAAGACCGGCTGTTGGAGCTTATACACTTTTGCGATAGCGATTCCTGACGATGCTGCGATACCTTTTAACATACTGCTTCCTCCTAATTTGATATCTCTTGCGACAAATCCAGCACATCCTGAACGGTACTCAGTTTCAGCATGGCTTCATCCTCAAAGGTCAGGTTCATTTTTTCCTCGAAATTTAAGAGAATTTCCACCAGATCCACGGAATCAATGCCCAGCTCTCTGAGGTTGGTCCGGGGTGTAATTTCGGCGTTGTCTTTCACCTTTTCAGCCAACAAGGACCTCAACAGTTCAAACGTTTCCATCTTTCCACCTCTACAGGAAATGATATCATTTTTTACACGTTCAGGCAATCCATAAATTCATGGATCGCCCGCTGGCGAAGCCGGTAAAACGTGCTTTTCGGATAGTAATTATAGAACCAGCCGTCAGCGCTTTCATCCAGAAATTCCCGGACGATGATTTCACGATAGGTTTCCGGCATCGCTTCCAGCGCGCTTTCGTACAACGCAACGGTCAATTCATCGCATTGCTGCTGGTCTTTATGCTCCTGCTTCTTCTCCGGCGCAAGAAAACGGTTCAGTCTCAGGCGCTGACATGATTTGCGGTAACATTGGGTCAGATATCGGATTACCCCTTCCTGTTCGCGGCTTTTGAGCGGTTTGTTCATGGCGTATCCTCCTTCCGGGATTTTATGCCCGCTATTATACTTATTCGCGCAATTTCGCGAAATTCCTTGTTTTTTCTCGTTTATCGTAAATTTTTTTATTTCCTGCGGACTTTTTCACTGATTTTCCAGCTTAAACTTTACAAATTGCCGATTTTCCGGCTCCTGTACAGTTTACAATACGGTTTCATCGTGACAATTATTCCGGTTTAGATTACAATAATGACGGAGGTTTCACATGAATAAAACAACGATATCCATACCTAAAATACTCATTTCCTTAATCGTTTACTTCACCCTGCCGCTCAGTGCGGCCTGGCTGAACCAGTTCGTCGATTCCATGACGATCACGTATACGTTAATCTTCAGCGCTGCCGCGTTGGTTTTAGTCAGTCTGAACTGGGATGTTTTCAGTCTGCACCTGCGCCGGTTTACCGGAAATATCAAAGACGGCCTGTTGTTTACGGTCATCTGCTTCATCGCAATCGTTCTTCTGCAGTTTGCCTCTCGTTTCGTCCTGCATCCGGGACCAGTAGAGCTGGAACGCGAAATTCTGCTTCACTACACCTTCTTTATCCCAGTGATGGTCCTGGCCTATTCTGTCTGTTACGCCCTCAGCTTTACGCTGGCATTTAAGATTTTTGTCGACCGGATTCACCTGCAGGTCAGCGAGTCGATGACAATTCTGATCTCCGGCTTCCTGTTCGGCTTTCTGTGCACGGCCAGTCTGCTTCCTGCAACCTTCGATCTGTTTGTGCGGCAGTTTGGTTATTTCTTTTTAACCTCCACGCTGGCTTCCTATGCGTACAACCAGACCCATTCGATCATCCCGATGACGCTGGCCTATTCGCTTGTTCTGCTTGGGAACATTCTATTGATTTTGCTCTAATTTACCCTCGTCTTGCAAAGCAGCGGAATTTCCGCTGTTTTTTTATTGTCCGATAAAAGAAATACGCTGAAATAAGCACAAATAAGGAAGCGTGAATTGTTAGGAATTCCCCTTTTTCAGGGAAATTTGCTATAATGAAACCAGTCGTATTGATGACCGGAGGGCTTGCTCATGACAACATCCTCTTTCAATGATGAACACCGTTTACCCGCCTCCATTCTTAGCGTGGATTGGAACGATTGGATCACGTTTCTGCACGCTCAGGATGCGCCCGCAAAACTTGCGGCGCTCCAGCGGATGCTCAAACCGCTGGTTCCTGATGAAATCACGCTGTTTTGCCGTTCAGATTCCGTCTGGACGTGCTGTTGGGCAGGGGCAGACAGAAAATCCTGGCCGGACGAAATCACGCCCGATAACGCCTGGAATACCTTATCCGATTTAACGCTGCTTCCCGGCGGTAAAACGATCTGGCTGAAATTGTCACAGACGCCGCCGACGCTGCTCAAGCTTTGCCGCACGCAGCCCTGGTCAGCCGCTGACTGCGCCTGGATTGATCCGCTGCGCTTTCTCGCCTGCGCTCATGCCAACGCCTTCGGGCAGCTTCAAAGCCGGCATCATGAAATCCGCGTTTTTCATCAGATCCTGGATCAGATTCCCACGCACTTATGGATCGCGGATGCCAAGACGTATGAAATTCTATTTATGAATCGGGCGATGAAAGCAGCTTTTCAGCTGGATTCTCCCGAAGGTCAGCCGTGCTGGAAAATCCTTCAGCGTGAAATGAATGGCCCCTGCCGCTTTTGTCCTCTGCCGGATCTGCTTTCTCAGTCAAAGACAGCCCTGCCGCAGAAACAGGGGGATCAGATAAACACGCTAAACCAGCGCATCTATTGCAATCATGATAGTCTGATCCCCTGGATCGACGGACGGCTTGTCCATTTTCAGCATGCGATCGACGTCACGGAATCCCACCGTCTGCGATTGGACGCCGATACCGACGCCTTGACACTGATTCCCAACCGGCGGGCTGGTCTGCGCAAGCTGGAAGAACTGCTTGAACAGGTCGGACAAGGCGAGCTCAGCATGACGGCGGCGATGCTGGATATCGACCAGCTTAAAATGGTGAACGATCAATTCGGCCATTTGGAAGGCGATCTTTTAATCTGCCAGATCAGCCGGACGATCGCGTCCCTGCTTCCCCAGGAGGATTTGTTTTTCCGGCTGAGCGGCGATGAGTTTATCCTCGCTTTCGTCAATCAGACGACGGATATCGGATCCGCCTTACTGAATCAGGCTCAGCAGCGGCTGCGTCAATGGGGAGAAACGGAAAAGAAAGCCTACCGCTGCAGCTTCTGCTTTGGATTGATTCCGGTCAATGCCGGCACCCAGCTATCCTGCAGCACGCTGCTCTCACAGGTTGACGACGCGATGTATACGCAGAAGCGGCTGCTTCACATCCAACTCAAGGAATCGGAAAAAGCGCAGATGCAGCTTGCCGATTATCATGGGGAAGTTTCATTCCGCTACGATTCCGCTTATTTATATGATGCGCTGGTGGAAAGCACCGACGATTATATCTTTATCAACAACATGCACGACGATGTGTTTCGTTATCCCCAGGCGATGGTTGAAGAATTCGGCCTGCCCGGTCAGATTGTACGCAACGCCGCGGCGGTGTGGGGTGAAAAGGTGCATCCCGACGACAAAGCGGCATTCTTGGAAGCCAACCAGATCATTCTGGACGGCCGCGCCACCTCGCATAATGTCGAATACCGCGCCCTGAACCAGCGCGGGGAATGGGTATGGGTCCGCTGCCGCGGCAAGGTCATCTTTGATGATAATGGAAATCCCGTGCTGTTTGCCGGGTTGATCTTCAACCTGAGCCGGAAAAACAAAACTGATCGGATTACCGGTCTGTTCAATAAAATGGTCTACCGGGAGGAAGCGCAGCGGCTGTTAAGCCGGCGCCCGGATACGCCCTTAGCGATCATGCAGCTGGGATTGGATGATTTCAGGCACGTCAACGATTTATACGACCGCAGCTTCGGCGACGAAGTCCTGCGCATCAGCGCTCAGCGGATCATGAGCCTGCTTCCGGAAAACGCCGAAGTTTACCGGCTGGACGGCGACGAGTTCGGCATTTTGATCAGCGGTTGTCAGACTGAAGAAATCCGCAAAATCTATAAAAAACTGCAAACTGCCTTTGATCAGCAGATGATCTACGAAGGCCAGCGCTACTATTGCACCCTTTCAGCCGGCTGCGCGGTTTATCCACAGGACGCCAAAGTTTTTTTAGAGCTGGTCAAAGCGGCCGGCTACGCGCTGGAGCAGGCCAAGCTTAATGGAAAAAACCGGCTGGAATTTTTCACCCGGCAGATCCTGGCGCGCAAAATCCGCTCCCTGGGCATCATTGAAAAGATGCGCGAATCCATAGCGCAGGAATATGCCGGATTCTTTCTCATGTATCAACCGCAGGTCAGCGTCACAACCGGCCAGTGGATTGGCTTTGAGGCGCTGGCCCGCTGGCAGAAGGCGCCGTATGGCTATGTTCCGCCTGACGAATTCATCCCGTTATTGGAAGAAAGCGGCATGATCGTTCCAGTCGGCCGATGGATTTTCCGGCAGGCTTGTGAAAAATGTGCACAATGGTCCAATCGGGAACCGGCGCTGACCATGAGCATCAATTTATCCTACCTGCAGTTGACGGAACCCGATTTCATTGATTATATGCAAGAGACACTCGCCGCAACGCAGGTCGATCCGCACCGGATCATTGTTGAAATGACGGAATCGGTGATCGCCTCGCGCGCTCATGCCTTAGAACATCTGTTCCAGCGAATTCATGATCTGGGAATTCGGATTGCGATGGATGATTTCGGTACCGGATATTCCAGTCTGGAAATGCTGAAGAAGATGCCGGCGGATATCGTGAAGATAGACCGGGCCTTCGTGCACGGCGTCGACGCCAGCAATTTCGATGAATCGTTTATTCAGTTCATCGTGGCAATCTGCCACAAAGTCAACATTGAGGTTTGCGCCGAAGGGGTGGAAACGGAAGCCGAATTCCAGATCTTATATCCGATGAACGTCGATACGATCCAGGGGTATTATTTTGGCAAGCCGATGCTTGAGAATGAAGTCGAGCAAAAGCTCCGTTTGATGGAAAACGCCGAATCCGGCGGGATGCGGTAAGAACGGCCGATCCGGGCTGGACGATGTGCGGACGGATTGGTAGCCAGGCGGAAGCAACGCTTCCATTCTGTTTTGCTTTCGTGCCCGGCAGGAGTATGCTTTTCTTAATTCAGGTGGCATAATCGAGATAATGAAAACAGGGTTAAGTCCCTGTTTTCATTTGCGGTCGTTCTTCTTTTCCGGATCAATTTCCCCTGGCGATCAAGCGGGACATCGTAAACTGTCCGGCCGCCAGTGTCAGCGTCTATAATCGTCCCTGACGAAAAGTTTCGATCATCTGATGACCAAGACTTAACGGATCCGGATTTTCCAGAATTTCTTCCGGTTTCATCCAGCGGGCAGCGGCAATTTCCTCCGCCTGCAGCGTAAGCTGCGGACTGCCGTCCAATTCAGCGGTAAACGCCATCATCTGCGTCGAGGAAAACGCCCAGGGTTGTGAACCATAATAGCGCAGGTTCTTCACTCGCAATCCGACTTCCTCCGCGACTTCCCGCACTACCGCCTGTTCCAGCGTTTCGCCGATTTCAACGTAGCCGGCAACCAGGGCCATCCGCCGCCCTGTCGAATGGCCCTGCACGACAAGCAGCCGGTTCTGGCTGCGGTCGATCACCGCCGTGATCACACAGGGCGAGATCTGCGGATATTCGACATGGCCGCAATGCGGACAAACGCGGGCCCGTTCCCGCTGACTATCGCATAACGCGTAGCCGCAGACACCGCAAAAGCGCCGGCTTTTCCGCCAGCGCTGCAGCTGAAGCGCGGTAATCCCGGCCATTGCCAGTGAATTCGGCTTCAGCTCACGGAATCGGGCTGCAGGGATCCACTCCAGAGAAGGCAGCTCTAACGCAGCTTCATTTAAAAAATAGGCCTCTTCATCAATTCTGAACAGATAAACCAACGACTGCGCCGCCGCTGCTGAAAACGGCAGTTCCGCAAACTGGGGAAAGTCCAGCCCGGCTGGCCGCCGGATCATCGCAGCCTGATCGTTCTGAAACGTCAAAATTCGGTCGGTTGCCCGGGGCGTCCGGGGTTCGTATTGATTGTAAAAGTGATGCGGATTGATTTCTTCGATCATGATTGCCTCCTGAGTATCATCAGGATTATATCATATTCATCCCAAAAAAGGCGTTACCACCAGAAAAAGACCCGCGGGCCGCGCAGCTGCAGCGTCGCGGCAGACGCCAGATGCAGCGACAAACGAAGCTGTTCCGCCCCCGCCGGGATAGGGCGGCTGTGATATTTCCATTGCCAATCCGGGCCGGCGATCAGGGAAATTTGTTCTTCCTTCACCAACTCTCCGTTCTGTTTCTGATACCGCAGCCTGATCTGAACCGGCACCCTGCGGTTCGCCCGCATCCAGGCGCTCAAATGCAGCTCGCTGCGGTCTTTGACCCAGATCGGCAGCGCATAGTTCAGCTGTGTGTTTCGGTTGCGTCGGGTATGCGACATCACGCACGCATGATAGCCCTGAGTTGCCGGGTCCTGCCAGCGGACATTTCCCTCATGCGTGAAATATAACAGGGAATCGTCAGGACCGGGACGAAACTGCGCGTTGTGCAGATGATTCATCATAATGAGATCCTCCTTTAGAAATCCATGATTTCCTATCCCATCGTATGATCGCCGGATCATTCCTTCTAAGCGATTCGCCGTCCGCCAACAGAAAAAGATCGCGAAGTTCCGCGATCCGTTCTTTCTTCCGTTTTTCCCAGCGGACGATGGCGCTATGGCTTGATATAGGCAAAACCGGCCTGCTGCTTTTGAGCTAGCTCAATAACCCCGGCGGGAACCACCAGCGTCTTTTCTATCAAATCCTTTGGGTCCAGCGCCTGAGCCCGCAGAGCGATATGACAGGCCGCAAAGACAACGCCTTCCGCTTTAGCCTGCGCCATGATGACATAGAGCGAATCAGACAGAATCCCTGGCAGATATCCCCGAACGGCCGGGCCGTTGGCCAGCACCTCAATTTCATAATCCTTTTGATTGTGCTGCAGCCAGTCCAGCATGTTGCGGACATTGCCCAGCGCCATCGCCCAGGCCTCCATCGCATCGACATGATAAATCACTTTCATGCTTTCGCCTTCCTTCTGTGTTCTATTGTATCACAGTCGAAGTCAAAGCCGGCAAAGTTGCATTCCGCAAGGAAAAATCAAGCCTTGCAGTTTTTGATATGGGCTTTCAGCTTCTTCATCGCCCAGTCGTAATGGCTGGACGTACAGCTGATGAAATAGGATCCCAGCGTGCTGCCGCCGACCCAGGCATAGATGCCTTTGGCAAACAGTTGCTCGTTGGTGAAGGTTTCGGCCAGCGCCATGACGGCCTTATGCGACTGATCCAACTGTTTCCTGGCCTGTTCCAGCGTCGTTGCCTGATGTTTTTTCCAGAAGCCGACATTCATCACGCCGTAGGTTTTCCAGTTATAGGGTTCAGGGATAAACGGCCTGGCCTCGCCTTTTTGATTTGCGTCAACCCAGTTTAAGAGCAGCTGATGCCATTCATAGAGGTGAATCAATACATCTTTCAAGTTCTGATCCCGTTTCCAGTGCGCTTCCTTTTTCTTTTCGTCATGCTCAAAATGGAACGGCGTATTCAATTCAGTTTCCGTCATGGTATCGATCAGGTTCAGCAGCTTTTCATAATTGGTATCCGCAGCGAGAATCAAGTCTTGTTTCGTTGTTGGCCGGCTCATCGTATTTCCTCATCCGTTCCTGCCCTAAAGCTCAGGGAACGCTTTCTATTAGTAAGTTTATCATACAATATGAAAGTTGACATCTGTCTGTCAGATTCAAATGAAAATCAGGAAAATTTATCCCCCGATTCTTTATTCTTTCATTCGGCCGTTTATTTCGGATTTTTCTTAATCCGATTTCTTTCATCCCGCAGTTCTGTTTCTTTTCAAATTCATTGACTGTCAGCTTGAAAAAGGAAAGACCCTGCGGTCTTCCCGCAAGTTGTTTCTGCTGGGCAGCCTCACGCCGCCAATCTCGGTTTCCTTTCCTTCTTTTGTCAACAAAAGGCCTTCTTTTATCTGAAAATTATCACAGCTCCGATCCCCGGCTGGCAATCACCTTCTGATACCAGGCAAAGGAATCCTTTTTAAACCGGTTGCCCGTGCCTTTTCCGTGATCGTCCAGATCGACGTAAACAAAGCCATAGCGCTTGCTCATCTCCGCCGTTCCGGAGCTGACCAGATCGATCGGTCCCCACGGCAGATAGGCCAAGACCTTCACCCCATCCTGCAGCGCTTCGCCGACCGCCTGAATATGCTGACGCAGATAGTCGATGCGGTAATCGTCGTGCACCGTCCCATCGACAAAAACATCCTCATAGCCGAAGCCGTTCTCTGCGATCATGATCGGTTTCTGATACCGGTCCCAATACTGGCTGATCGCGTTGTACATGCCAAGCGGATCGATCGTCCAGCCCCAGGCGTTCGCCTTTAAGTAGGGATTCTCGCTGATCGAAGCCGGGTCCATCGTGTTCTTCTGCGAATCGAGTGTGCGCGAATAATAATACGAGAACGCCAGGAAATCGAGCGTATTTTCCTTTAAAAGCGCCTTATCCGCTTCCGTGATATCCACGTGAATGTCGTTCTCTTTAAAGTATCTCAGCATGAAGCCCGGATACTCCCCGCGCAGCGGCACATCGGCATAGAAATACTGCATCCGGACCCGCTTCATTGCAAACACAATGTCCTCCGGCCGGCAGGTCGCCGGATAGTAGGTGCAGTCCGCCAGCATGATGCCGATTTGAATTTCGGGATTGATCTTCTTCGCATACGCTTTAATCTGAGCATTGCACAGGAACTGATGATGAATCGCGATATACTGATCCTCAATCAGATTCTCAGTTTTATCCCGCAGAATCCCCAGCGACTTAAACGAACAATACTGAACCAAGTTCGTCTGGTTAAACGGAATCCAGTATTTGACAAGATGACCGTAGCGGTCTAACAGCACCTTGGCGTAGCGGACCATGAATTCGATCAGCTGCGGATTCTTGAAACCGCCGTATTCTGTCAACAGCGGCAGCGGGATATCGTAATGAAACATCGTGACGATCGGTTCCATGCCGGCGTCGATCACCTCGCGGATCACCCGGTCGTAAAATTGCAGGCCCTTTTCATTCGGCTCCCGCTCATCCCCGCGGGGAAAAATCCGCGGCCATGCGATCGAAAACCGGAAGCTGTTCATGCCCATTTCCTTCATCAGCGCAATGTCTTCCTTATAGCGGTAATAGAAGCCGTTCCCATAACGCTTCGGATAGTACCCTTCCTGATCGGCAACAGCCGCCGCCAGGGTCGCGCTGGTATGTTCGTTTTCCACCAGCTTCTTCCGGTAGCGGATCCGGTCCAGCTGATCGTTGTATTGATGGATGTCCGATGTGGACAGACCGCGTCCGTCTACATCGTAAGCCCCCTCGATCTGACAGGCCGCCGTTGCGCCGCCCCACAGAAAGTCCTGTGGAAACTTATATTTCTCTTTTTCCATCGGGTTTCCTCCTGTTTTGAATTACTGCGGACCAACGATCAGTTCGTACAGCTCGATCAGCCGCTTGATCTGGCTGACCTCGCACATCGTCGTCATCAAATGATCCTGGGCGTGAGTAAACAACAGCGACGGCACGTGCGCCAGACCGCGGGCTTCCTCCTGAATCACCAGCGTCTGAGCCTGGTGCGCTTTCAGGATGCCTTCGGTTTCCGCCTGTTCCATTTTTGCGTAGGCTTCTTTGAATTTCTTTTCTTTGGCCAGCTGAAACGCTTCGTCCGCCAGGGTTTTCGCGCTGCCCGAATGCAGGATGATCTGCATCGCCACCTGATTTAAGTCAATTTCTGAAACCTCCGTCGGTTCCAGCGGTTCCTCGTTTGAATATGTCATCATGTCGATCCTTTCTTTATGAAAATAGTCGGAGCTTGAAGTTATATCAGCCTTCCGGATGAAGGGATTGCCGGTCAGTTCCGCAGATTTAACCGTTGAGCGCTTCACTCTGTTCCTCGGCAATCCGCTGTTTCTCATAGACCTTAAAGAACGGATACCAGGTTGCCAGATAGATCAGGAATAATACGACGTAGACCAGAATCGCCCGCAGATCCTCGGTGATCATCACGCTTGAAAGCGGCGCAGGAATCTGACCGACCTGAATCATTTTGGACGGGATATTCAATAACCCGCTGCGCATCGTAAACCACACGACCAGCGGCCCGGTGATCGAATTGATCCACATCGGCACCATCAGCAGCGGGTTCATGACGATCGGGGCACTGTACATGATCGGCTCGTTAATATTGAAGATCGAAGGCAGAATTGTCAGCCGGCCAACCGTTTTCAGACTCTTGGATTTTGAGAAGCACATCAACAGATTCAGCGTCAGCGTTGCGCCCATGCCGCCCATCGTGATCAGACCGGCCGTAAACACCGCTTCGTTGGTTGCGATGTTCATCGGCGCCAGCCCGGCTTCCACCGCGGCAATGTTAGCGGCGATGCCGGCCATGAAGATCGGCGTTTTCACACCGTTCCACAGCCAGTGCGAAATGCCCAGCGTATAGAAGAACGTCATTAAGAAGATCAGCAGGACGAAGCCCGGCAGCGTCTGACCGAAGTTCTGAATCGGCGAGAAGGCCAGCAGCACCAATGCGAACAGATCAATATTCAGATAGAAGGTTAAGAAGACGGTCAGGCCGATCGAGGTGATGATCGGAATGATATTCTGAACCCAGCCGATCACAAAATCCGGCAGGCTGGAATCGCCCAGCGGATTGAGTCTGCCGACCAGGTGAAACAGAATCGACACCATGTAGCCGGCCGCGATGCCGACGATGATGCCGGTTGGACCGAAGCGGTTGAACTCAACGCTAAACATGCCGTTGGCGTCGATGACCGGCTTGATAAACATGATGAACACGGAAATCGCGGTTAATCCGGCATTGATCGTATATTGGGTATGGCCGAGCTTCTCCATCATCTGGTTGGCGACCATGAAGGCGGTCAGCAGCCCCAGCATGCCGAAGGAGAAGTTGATGATGCGGATGAAGTTCGGCAGCGCCGGAATGGTCGAGCGCAGAACATTATACAGATGGATGCAGGATCCGGTCAGAATAAACGGGATGATCTTCTGCATCGAACTGGATAAGGCGGCGACGACTGGTTTCTGTGAGAACTTGTTCATCGTTGGCGTAAAGGAATTGGTCAGCCAGTTCATAAAACGTTTCATAATCTTTCCTCCCCTGGTGAAATCAATGGTTTTCCTGGCGGCTTTGATGCAGCTTTATCGCCAGCTCGATCAGCTTTTCGCCATCCAGACTGCCGTAGACCTTCTGCGGAATGACGCCGACCGCAACGTTGTAGGGCTTAGCCAATTCCGTGAATTTAGCCTTGAAGTTTTCATAGTGCGGGGCCAGCAGCAGGACGTTGATCTTCGGCAGATACAAAACCGCCTCGGTTTCGCTCTTGGCTTCAATTTTTACGTTAAGGCCTTTTTTCTTGGCGACCTTACGCGCGCCCTGAGCCAGAAAGCCGCTGGACAAGCCGGCGCCGCAGCACAATAAGACTTGAATGGGTTCCATATTTTTTTCTCCTTCCCTCACTCGCAAATTCATTATAATTTGTCTGTCCTTTCCCCTCAACCAGTCCTTTGCCCGCTGAGGTGCATGTCCGACAGCTCAGGCCAGGACCTCTGCACCCTGCGGTGAAGGGGAATGAATTGAACAAGAATATCTTTACCTTTATAATAAGATCATAGGAAAAAGGCCGGTGAGAGTGTGACGATCAACAAAAAGAAAAATCTGATTCTTTATTTATGGGAACAGAACGTCCCCTGCACGGCCGCCGAGCTGGCCGACGTCTTAAACGTCTCCGTCAGGACCGTTAAAATGTACGTCAAGGAGATCAACGCGCTTGCGCATCAGAAGGTTGTGCTTTCCTCCAACAAGGGATACACTGCGTTAAAAACTAGCGATCTGTCATTTCTGGATGAACCGCAGACCTTCGCGATGAGCTATGCGGAGCGTTCCGTCTATATCATTAAGAAAATTCTGATCGAACACCGGCCGCTCAATACCTTTGATCTGTGCGACGAATTGTTTATCAGCTATTCGACGCTGAAAAGCGACCTGGCGAAAATGAACACGCTGTATCAGAGCTTTCACGTGCACTTTTCGACGCAGAACGATCTGATTCAGATTCAAGGCTCAGAGAAAGACAAGCGCACCCTGCTTTCAAGCATCATCCGGCAGGAAACGCACAGTCGGATTCTGGATCTGGACACGTTGAAGCAGTCGTTCAGTCCCGCGGAAATCGAAAAGATCTCGCAGATTCTCAACGACTTTTTCAAGCAGGGGACGTACAATCTCAATAACTTCTCCTATACCAATCTGCTTCTGCATTTTGCGATTCTGATCGAGCGGGTGAAAACCGGCAATTCTTTATCGGAAATCCGCGAGATCATGACGAAAAATCCGGACGAGCTGGCGTTGGTCAGACAACTTTCCGACCGGATTGAGCAGGATTTCAGTATCACGCTGAACGCCTGTGAAAAAAATGAGATTTATATCTTTTTTAAGACGAATATCAATTATCTGGTCGATTCCAATTATGACAAACTGCGGGAAGTAATCGGCGAAGATGTGCTGGACGTGATCGTGAAAATCATGGCGGAGGTTTCGCAGCTGTATTCGATCGACCTGAAGCATGAGAGCTTTATCATCCCGTTCGGCCTGCATATCAAAGCGCTGATCACGCGGGCTTCCTTAGGAAAATATAACCGCAACCCGCTGTCGGAGAAAATCAAGCAGGACTGTCCGATCATCTATGACATCGCTATTTTCATCGCGCTGCGGCTATCGGAGATTTACCAGGTTGCGATCGCGGAGGATGAGGTCGCCTTTATCTTCCTGCATGTCGGCACGGAAATCGACCGCCAGAATTCCTCGTACGATAAGCTGAAATGTGTCCTGTTGTGTTCCGATTATCTGGGCCTGGAAACGAAGATCTATGATCAGTTGATGCAGGACTACGCCGATGAGATCACGATTGACGCCGTTGTTTCCAGCTATGAAGAACTGGAAAGACAAACGTTTGATCTGTTGATCACGATGATTCAGGATGAGCGGAATTATAACTATCCTTCGCTGTTGATTCTGCCGTTTCAGCTTGATAAACAGAAAAATGAGATTCGGGAGAAGATTTATGAAATCCAGCAGGCGAAAAAGAAAGAGCTGATTTTTAATCATTTCGATCATTACTTCCATCCGGAGCTGTTCTTTGTGACCGAAAATGGAAGCCGGGAAGACGTCATCCAACAGGTCTGCGATAAAATGGAGGCACTCGGCTATGTTTCCGCTTCGTTCAAATCGTTTGTCAAAAAGCGGGAAAACGCGTCATCCACAGCCTTCGGCAGCATTGCGATTCCCCATTCGGTGCACATGGACGCCTATCAGACCAAGATCGGCGTGGCGGTCAGCCGCGGCGGAATAACCTGGGGAAGCAATCTTGTCAACGTCATGCTTCTGATTGCGATCAACAAGTATGACAAGCAGATTCTTCTGACGATCAATGAATCGATTTTGTCCCTGTTTGAGAACCCGGAAATTCTCAGCCGGGTAAAAAATACGTCCAGCCTGGCGGAGTTCAAAGCAATCCTCCTGCCGAATCTCTAGAAACCGAAATTTCAGGCTGATGAAAACACAGAGAGAAGAATGAGGGTTATTATGATCATCTGAACAAATTTCATGAAAGTCCGGCAGCGAAGAAAAATCCCGGCGAAAAGATCTCTGGAACTTTTTCAAGAAAATAAAGTTTCTTTCGCCACCGAGATCGCGGCTCGAATCAGACTATTCAAAGAGATGCCATTTCGATGATTCACCCATGACTGTCTGGAGGACAACTGCGATTTCCGGGCTGATGTCATCTTTTTCCAACGCAAAAAAAGCGAGGTAAAAACCGGAAGCTGGCTCCCTGTTTACAAGCAGGAATTCCATGCCTCCGGCATTTTAAACGATATTATTTTGTTTGCGAGCCATGCCAGTTTTGAGCGGCGAGCACAATCAGATCTTTGGCCAGATCCAGACCGATCGAACTGTTGATCATCAGATCGTAGGACCCGCTGTCGCCCCAGTTTTTATCCGTGTAATACTCATAATAAGCCTTGCGCTCCTTATCCGTCCGCAGCACCAGCGCTCGGATATCGCGTTCCTTGCGGTTATAAAACGTCTTGACTCGCTCGATCCGGTCCGGCAGCGGCGCATTGATAAAAACGCTCAGAATCTCCTTGTCCCGTAAAACATAATCTGCGCACCGGCCGACGATCACGCACGGCTGCACCGCCAGCTGCTGGATGATTTCGGACTGCGTCATAAACACCTGAACGTCAATCATCTGCGTTAAACTGAACAATGGATTGCTCAGCACGGAACGCTTTCTTTCTTCATTTCTGACGACTTCCTCTGAAAATCCCGTCTGCGCCGCGGTCATCGAAATGACCTCTTTGTCATAATATGGAATTTCCAGCGCCTCCGCCACCTTGCGCGCAACGTCCCGTCCTGCCGATCCATATTGACGGCTGACGGTGATGATAGGTAATGTCATGCCTCTCTTCCTCGCTTCCCTCACTCTTGATGATTTCATTGTAACAGGGAGGCAATGATTGTCAACAAAAAGAAAAGACCCGCTTTGCAGCAGATCTCCTGTGATCAATCAGACATTTCTGAAGCTGAACAAATTTACGCCGGATCTTTCGGTTTTCCTTTTTTTCCCGCAGTTGGACGACGTTTTGGCTTCTCGTTTTTTTCCAGTTCCTGGCGGAAGTAATTCAGAATCTTCTCCAGACTTTCAATCATGACTTCCTCTTTTTCCAGATCCAGATCGACGATGCAGCTGTCGACCATTTCCTCATGGAACCGATGATGAATCCGCAGCACCTCGTTCGCCTTGGCCGACAAAAGCAGCCGCACGACGCGCTTGTCCTGCAGATCCTTGCATTTCATGATATACCCTTTGCGCACCAGCGAATTCACCGCAACGCTCAGCGTGCCCGGCGTGACCATCTGCAGCCGCGCGACATCGCCCAGTGTCTTGGTTTCGCTCTTTTCCACATTCTCCAGAATATGAACTTCCGTCATGGAAAGCGTGACACCCTGATGCTTCATATACTGTTCTTCAATAAATAAAATATGGTTAAATACTTCAACCAGCAAACCATTAACTGTCTCGCGAACACGATTCATGATGCCACCCCCGTCGTGTTCATTGTAGCCTTTTCATTTAGTCTCTGTCAAGGTTTATCCGCGCTTTATTCCTGCTTGATCAACTGATTTCGAAGCTTTTGGATAATTCGTTTTTCTAACCTTGAGATATATGACTGCGAGATTCCCAACTGATCGGCAATGTCCTTCTGCGTCAGTTCCTCATGGTTGATGCCATAACGCATTTCCAGGATCATCCGCTCGTTTTCTTTTAACTTGCTCATGGCTTTTAACAGCTGGCGCTTGTCTTCCTCGGCATAGAAGCTTTCCGCAACGATATCGCCTTCCGTTCCCAAAATATCGGAGAGCAGCAGTTCGTTGCCATCGTAATCGACGTTGAGCGGCTCGTCGAATGAGATCTCGGTTTTCCGCCGGCTTTTCTTGCGCAAAAACATCAAAATTTCATTTTCAATGCAGCGCGAGGCATAGGTAACCAGCTTGATATTTTTATCCCGCTTAAACGTGTTGACGGCTTTGATCAGACCGATCGTCCCGATACTGATCAGATCCTCCATGAAAATCGGATTGGTTTCATAACGCTTGGCGATGTAGACGACCAGACGCAGATTGTGCTCGATCAGCGTATCGCGGGCCTGTTGATCGCCATTTTCCAGTGCGATCAGCGCGGCTTCCTCCTCATCGCGGGCAAGCGGATGCGGCAGAACGTCGTTACCTTGAATAAAGTGAACCTGACGACTTCGTTTTCCGAACAGAAAAGCCTTTAATTTGAATAACCAACGTTTCATTCTATCTGTAACCTGTAAACAGCGTGACGTTCAGCAATGTATCGTAACCGCAGCCATCCAGCGCTTCGCTGGATGCCAGCCAGACCGGCTGGGCACATCCGCCCTGAATCTGCAGCGAAGCGCTGATCGCCGCCACATCCCGGACACCCGCAACGGTTTCCACCGGCAGCGGGCGAGCTGGATCCCAGTTGAGCTGCCCCTTGACTTCGCGGGTGCAGAAAATCAGCGGGCGGCCTTCGATGACGGCGCTGTTGCCCGAATCCAGATAACCGGAGAGCGCCAGTTCACACGCTCCCGCCTGCAGCGTCACCGGATACAAAAACGCGGTTTCCGCTAACCCCCGGCCCAGTTTACGCTGAAGGATAAAATCCCACGCCAGCAGCATCCCGGCCGCAATCGTCCATTGCCAGCACGAAGCAGGCAAAAACAGCTGGAAATGCACAAGCGATCCTTGCCACAGCTTCATTAATCCGAATTCGATCAGAAACCGCATGCCCCAGGCAAAAGCCGCCGCCTGCATTCCAAATGAGAAAACGATCAGAACGCTGATCAGCTCGCTCAGGGCGCAGAGCCAGACCGCGCCGTCAAACCAGCACAGACAGGCAGCCAGCGGCGCCAGCGGGCACAATATCAGAATTCTTCTCAGGCGGACCGGACGCCGGCACAGCCACGCCGAGGTCAGCCAGACTGAGCCGTTCAGGATCGTTCCCAGAATCACGGTTACTTCCACATAACTGTTCACGCTTTTCTCCTTTCTCTACGTTCTATGATAGAAAAAGCAGCAGGCAGTTTTTGTCGTTTTGCACGCCCCGTCTGTGAAAGTTCATTTCGCTTTTATGCCGATTGACGAATTGTTCAGCACTTGTTCTTCCTCCTGAAAGCAGCGGCGGTCGGCAAATCCATCCGATTCATGCCGCCTCGCTGCGTGTAATGCACAGCCCTGACTGGACGATCTGCGATTGATGCGGCCGCCATTCCAATTCCATCCTCCAGTCTCCTTCAGCAATTTTTCCCTGCCCGCGTGCGCTGTACCACGCAAAAGATCAGCCAGCCCAAAATTCCGCCCAGCGTATTCATGATCAGATCGTCGATATCGGCAGACCGGCCGATAAAATACTGCAGGATTTCAATCGTCAAAGAATACCCCATAAGCCAAATCAGACAGACACGCCACTTGCGGAACTTCGGAAAACAGACCGGCGCCAGAAATCCGAGCGGAACAAACATTGCGATGTTCAGCAATAATTGTTCGATCATCCGGGCAACCCCCATCTGATACGTTTCCTGAATCCAGACAAAGGGAACGACGTTGATCAAATGCACTGGCGGATGAAAGGCAGAGGGCCCGAATAAAATAAGATCCAGTCCTACCGTCGCAAAGAATACCAGAAGAGCATAGGATGCCCCTGCCCAGATCAATCCTTTGCGCACCTTTGTCAAATCCTTGCGCTGACGAATGCCGCGCGTCAGAAAACCGGCGATCAGGCAGGAAAGCGGCAGGCCGATTATGGTGATTCCAATGACCATTCCCATAGTTCTCAAATCCCTTCTATAAACATAATTCTGAAATTTTAGTATACCCTGAAAATCAAGATTTGAAATGACGGACAGCTTGAATAGAAAGTGACAGTTTATTCACTTAAGACCCATAGCGAAAGCTGAAAAAAGGAACGGTGCTCACCGTTCCCTGTAATCTATTCTTCGTCTTCCGTTTCCAGCAGACCATAACCTCCGCTGTTGCGCTTATAAACAACGGCGATGCTGTCGGTTTCTTCATCAGTATAGATAAAGAAGGAATGACCGAGCATTTCCATCCGCATAATCGCTTCTTCCAGATCCATACGCTGCGCCTTGACCGTCTTGGTTCTGACCGCAATATCGCCCTGATCCAGCTTTCCATTGTCCTGTTCGACAAAGCTCAGCGCCAGCTTTTCACGATGCCTGCGGGACAGGCGGGTCTTCTGACGACGAACCTGATCTTCCAGCTTATCAATCGCCAAATCGATCGCCGCATATAAATCTTCATGTTCGACTTCTGTTCTCAAGATCCCGACTTTGGTAGGGATCGTGACTTCAATTTTCTGTGTGAGAGGATAAGTGCGGACAACAACACGGGCTCTTGTTTCAGGATCGATCAACAGGTATTTGTCCAGAAAGGACAATTTCTTTTCGATCTTCTGCCTCATTGCTTCCGTGATGCTGACATTTTTTCCGACAATCTCAAATTTCATGGATAATTCCTCCTTTGATGTACCTTTAGTATAAGCGGATTCAAAGAAAAAAATCAGTCTTTAAACGCCGGCTCTTTCATGTTATACTGAAAGCAGTAAGGGCTGATTTCAGTAAATCAGCCCTTTTTTTAACATTCTATTGTTTCAACGTTTGCCGTAAGACCCGCAAGGCGTTGTCATAACCGATCGCCTGACATTCCGCTTCCGAAAAGCCCTGTACCCGCAGACCCTGAATCAGATTCTGTGCCTGAAGGGCGCTGGTCAGATCGCGGCCCATCGACGTCGCGTGATCCTCAAAGAAATCCATGAAATCAAAGCCGACGGCCAGATGCTCTACGCCGACCAGATCGGCAATGTGACGGCCGTGCGCCGCCAGATGCAGGGCATCCTGATGTTCTGGATTGGAATCAATGAAGTTCCTCGCGGCATTCAGGCCGATCACGCCTCCCTTCGCGGCGATCGCCATGATCTGTTGATCAGTCAGGTTGCGGTGTACTTCGCACAATGCGCGGGTGTTGGAATGAGTGGCAATCATCGGACCGCGGACCACTTCCACCATATCCCAGAACGTTTTCTCATTGGTATGCGATACGTCGAGAATCATCCCCAGCTCGTCCATTTTTTGAACAGCCTTGCGGCCTTCCCCGGTTAATCCGCGGGTAACGGTACCTTTCACGCCGGTCGCCAGTGCGTTTTCATCATTCCAGCACAGCGAGGCAATGCGCACGCCCTGATCATAGAGCCACTGAATTTTTTCTTCAGCCTGATCCCGGATTCCGCACATGCCTTCAACCGTCATCACAACCAGCGGCTTGCCGGTTTCTTCCAGATCAGCTTTGGATTTTACCCAGGTCACGGCATCGAGGTTTTCTTCAATTTCCTGCCGGACTGCGAGCACCATTTTCTGCATCCGATCCCAGTCCTCCGAGCCTTCAAAATAACTGGCGATCCCAACGCCGAGCACTTCGCCCTTCAGCAACTTCGGCAAATGTTCTTCTCTCAATACATGGGTTCTTCCTTGTTCGTGCTTGCGCAGAATGTCCCAGCCAATATCGGCGTGCAAATCAAAAATTTTCATCTTCAATCCCCTTTCCGGCGGCTGTTGCCGCTTCTTTTTGTTGATGACGGACTTCCCATTCCGCCAGTTTCTTTTTCAATCCGTTCATAACGATAATCATGGAATAGGTGTCCAATCCGCAGTATTGAAGCAGATGATCACGAATCGCCCGATGATCGGACTGATCGTTATTTTGATCAAGATTCCGCCATTGGACGACGGCGTCCATGCCTTGATGGATGTCGAGATCCTGATACGTCAGGTTTTCATCAAACAGCGGCAGCAGTGTTTTCAAGGAATAATAGCCGCGCATCCGCGTGTCGTAGAACAGACCGGCCTGGAAGGGAAAGGCCAGATCGACCATGCGGGCATAAATCTTCATCAGCGGTTTCGCGCGTTTAGGAAACCGGGCGGCCAGCTCCTGAAGCCGGATCTTTTCCGCGCCTTCGGCATTGTAGGCGATCACGCTGCCCTTTGGCGGCAGATCTTGCAGCAGCTTCTCGACAAAATCTTCCCGGCAGTCGTGCACGCCGATAAACTCGCGATGGGTCAGCGTCCCGTCTGCTTCTAAAATATGCAGCGAATACTGAAAGGGCAACACCTGATAACTGCGCATTCCTTCATACGGCGGCACAGCATAGGTTTCCCACTCAAAGTCGAGGAAGCAGTATGGGTATTGCAGTGCGCCGTCGAGCCAGGTTTTCAACCCAAAATAGTCAATGTAACAGCCGCCATTCTGAGCGGCTTTGATCTGAGCGAATTGTTGGCGGGTCCCTTCAATCCGATCAAGGTCTGCGTCCTGCAGTGTTAACCGGCCTTCCGCTGCCATCTGATTTTTATATTGAGATGAAACCAGCGTCAGGATTGAATCAGGATCGAGTTCTTTTTCTTCCGGGAAGCAGCGTTCATAGTAAACGCATTTATTACGGCGCGTGCAGCGGTTGGTTTTCACAGATTCAGGTTCTTCCAGCTCAAGCATCCGCTCCATTTCGTCAAGCATAGGCTGGACTTCAATCTTCTGCTTTTCGATTGCTTCTGAAAGCCTTCGGGCCGGACGTCCGGCTTCGTTATAAAACCGATCGGAAATAATAAAGAGTTCCTGGGGATCTAATTCTTTCCCCCGGATATAATCGGGATTGAGATGGATCACAGAAAGGGAATTCACCGCAAGGCCAAGGTTTTCCAGCACCCAGACGCTTAGCATATAACTAAATGCTTCGTCTTCTTTAGGCAGATGGCCGCCATACAGAAAATAGACTTCCCAGCCGGCATCTGTTTTGTGAAGAAAGGGAATTTTGACACGCAGCTGATGGAATTCAAAGCGGGCGGATACCAGCCATTCTGATTCTTCCAGCGCTGTCATAGCCCGCTGCGGATCATCGCCGCGAACCCCCTGAAAGTATTCTTTAATTTCTAATTTCCGGCAGGCCAGCGCCGTTAAATCCTCATCCATCCTGACATAGGGAGAGAATGGCGGCGTCGGTTCTTTTTTAGAAAGCCAGAAATATTTCTGACATCGTTTAAATTTTTTACAATCGGAAGTATGAAACATGTATAATCACCTTTTTGATTATACCATTCCCCTCCGTGCAATCCAAGAAAAGTTGGATAAATCCCAGGTTTTCACAGATTTATTTCATTCCGGAATTTTCTCGGGAATTTAATCATTTAAGAGATGAGCTTAATAAATGTTTAAAATTAGCTTAAACGTCCAATCAACAGTAAAAAAGCACGGCTCCTCAGGCATGCTTTTTCTACTACAACAAAATAATAATGTTTCAATTCATGCAAGCATATAGTTTGCGACGCTGGTAGAGCAATTCATTCGTAATGAGTAGGTCATTTCAACCCACGCAAGCATGTAGCTTGCGACGGAAAGCGCTAAGCGCTCGCTGGATAGCGAATGGAATTTCAATTCACGCAAGTGTGTAGCTTGCGACGTACAAATCGACAAGACCAAAACTCAGGCCGAGATTTCAATCCACGCAAGCATATAGCTTGCGACGTTTAAAGACAATCAGCGTGTCATACTGCTCGCCATTTCAATCCACGCAAGCATATAGCTTGCGACTTGTATCAGTCAGAAAAACAGAAACACAGCAAGGTTTATTTCAATCCACGCAAGCATGTAGCTTGCGACGTTTTTATAATGATGGACATTGCGGCCGGAAAAATTTCAATCCACGCAAGCATGTAGCTTGCGACCACTCACAAATAACCACGCTGTCAAACACTTGGCATTTCAATCCACGCAAGCATGTAGCTTGCGACTGCAAAAAAGTAACATTATGCTAATTGGATGTATCTTTAAAAAGAATCTATCATCAGATTAGTAAAAATTCTGCCCTTTTACCATACTATTTTACTATAATCTAAACAATTTTACAAAGTCCCCGGTGCGAACCTCCCAGGGATTTCATGTTCACTTCAGGTTCGCACCGCATCCGCAGAAGCTATCCAAGTTTTAAAATAATTTCTCAATGCAGGATCACAAACGTAAACATAAGTTCCCCTAATGGCTCTCGTTAGTAAAACCTTATAGATATTAAGAATATATTTCTTCAAAATTTCTTCATCATGAATCGCGGCTTTACCAAAGCGATCAAAATATTGATCCGAATGAACTACAATTTGCTGCGCTTGCTCATCATACCCCAGCTCCGGACCAATGATCACTCCCGCATAGTTAAGATCATAACCCTGAACCGTATGAATACACCCAACTTCATTAATTGCGTTCGCAGAATTAACCCAGTCTTCATTGACTGAATTCCAAATAAACCGCTCATCTTCAATCTCAATATCATAAAGCTGCTGATCACGAATCTGATCCAACGAATGATTCTGTGTTTTCCATTTCCAGGCATATCCTGCCACCAGGCGGCACAAACCCACTTCTTTCTCCTTTTGCTTCAGCACTGCCGTTAAATCCCGGATGTGATCGTACAAAAGAAATTCATAATTTTTAAATTCCTTTTTCTTTGGATTTCCATATTCATATAATATATTCTCGATATAGGCAATATAATCTTGTCCGGCCGCGACACGCATTTGTGACGTTAAGAAATATTCTTCCGTATTTTGTTTCTGAACCAGATTCTGAAACACGGACTGATCGATATCCGTTGGTTTTATCGACTGTGTGTCATCGTAGAATAAAATCTGATAATCGCTGCAGCGCTGAATCCAGTCCAGTTCATTTCCGTCAGTTAATCCCAAACTCGCATTAATCCGGTCAAAAACTTTGTGGTGTCCAGGCATGATATTTTTCTTCTGACGAAGCCGGTGTGCCTCATCCACAATCAGCACATCATAATGCGATTTAATCACATCTGAAGGTCCAATCACCATGGAAGACCGAAGACCTTGGACTTGTCTAAAGACTCTTTTCAATGTTTTCCGCAGCGAAGTCATTGGGATGACCAGACCAATTTTTAAGCTTCTGACATTTTTTAAATAATACAAGCTCTGAAATGAAAACTCATCTTCTGCTTCTTCTATCTCCTCCTCCATTTCGTTATGTTCAGCCATGATATCTGACATCAATTTCATCAAATAAACAGCCAGCACAGTTTTTCCGGTTCCCGCACCGCCATGCACTAAAAACACAGCTTCTTCGCTTTTGCGCAAATGCTGAAGCAAGGAATCAAACAAGCTTTCAGCAGTTTTATATTGATCATCTGTTAATGATTTATAGGGAGAAAACTTAAAAAGATCGCTGTTCTCAATCTGTATCTGATTGTGCTGCGCAATCCCCTGCTTGATCAGCATCCGCCATATTTCCTCAAATTTTTCTTTATACCTGTCTTTTTGATAATAATTATAATCCCGGATACCGGCATTTCCATTTTGAAGCCTGAACTGGCCATCAGCCGACAGATATTTAATTAATGAAGCCTCGATATCCGTTGTCGCGGATTTATTAAACTGTTTGTCCATGATCACTCTGAGCTGATCCAGCCGGCGGCGGTCGGCGTTGCGGATATGCTGCTGCAGCCGATGGGCGATATTAATTGTTTCCCCGACATAGGCTTCATTTTTGCCCGACAGAATATAAACTGAAGGGTATTGAATTGCCTGAGTGATGCCTTTAGCCGCTTTCAGGGCCTGCTCGTTAAATGGAATTGTTTTGATTCTGACCATTCAGGTTTCCTCCTTACAGCTGATCGTATTTGGTGCTTTTTCCCTTAGCCTTTTCTACCGGATACTTTTTTCGATTCTGTTCAAGCTTCTGCAGGATGATCGTTTCGGCGTCTACCCCGAGTTTATCGCTCATCAACAAGCAATAATTCATGACATCCGCTAGTTCTTCGCAAACCTTCTGATGATCATAATCCGGTCCCCATTGAAAACATTCCAACAGCTCGCCAGCCTCGATTGCGATCGACTTGGCCAGATTCTCGGGACTGTGAAATTGATCCCAGTCGCGTTCTTCATTAAATTTAATAATTTCTGTCAATGCCTTTTCCATACATCCACCTCAATGTTTCCAGTATATCACGGATATTATCCCCTTGAATATCCCGGATCTGTCTTTTCTTGTGAAAAAGGACGCCGCCAGGCAACGTCCTTTCTCATATTCAACACTTCTTTATTCAATACAAAACTGGCCGTCGCGAAAGAAAACAACTTCGGAACCGTCCGCATGCACGCCGGTGATCTGCATGTCGTCGCTGCCGAACATGAAATCGACATGGACCATTGAGAAATTGCAGCCCTTCGCCTTCATTTCCTCTTCGCTCATCGACTGTGAGCCTTCCATATTCATCGGGTAAGCCCTTCCCAAAGCCAGATGACAGCTGGCGTTTTCATCAAACAAGGTGTTGTAGAACAAAATCCCGGATTGTGAGATTGGCGTATCGACGTCGATCAATGCGACTTCTCCGAGATAAGCGCTGCCTTCGTCAAACTGGATCAGACTGGCTAAGGCGGCTTCTTCTTCCTCGGCATGCCAGCGCACCGCTTTGCCCTCCTCAAATTCGATCCAGAAATTCTGAATCAACTTTCCCTGATAGCTGAGCGGCTTTGTCGCCTGAACTTTGCCGCGCACCCCGGTTCTTTTCGGCATTGTGAAATTTTCCTCGGTCGGCATATTGGGATTAAAGACCACACCGCTTTGCGATTTTTCACAGCCGCCTTCCCAGAGATGGCCCTCGGCCAGCTCTACAATAAGATCTGTACCTTTCTGATTCTTAAAATGCAGCGCCGCAAACCGCTGGCGGTTCAGCCAGTCGTTGCGCTCAGACAACTGCCGGTTATGTTTTTCCCACAACGGGATCGGATCTTGTTGATCCTGAATCCGAACGGAAGCCAGGATCGCATCCCACAGCATTTCCACCGCGGTGTCCGGCTGTTCCTGCGGAAAGACTTTCAGCGCCCATTCCGGATTTGGAATCGCGACGATCGACCACTGACCGAGATTGGCCATCGTGTAGTTCTGGAATTTTTCCAGAGCTTTGCGGCGCGCGGTGACGACCTGCTGGACCTTGTCCTGATCGACATCCTTCATGATGCCCGGGATACTCGAGTCAATATGCAGAATGCAGTAACCGCGGTCGACAAATTCCTGTTCCCGCGCCATCAGCCAGTCTGGAACCCGCTGCAGCACCGGCGTTTCCGCGTACTGATAGTCCAGCTTGGTGATCTGATCATCGAGCCACTGCACGATGACCTCACCCGCTCCGGCACGATAGCCTTCTTCGACGCACATTCTGACAAACGGCGCTGAATCGACCTGCGCCTTAATTACCAGCATCTGCCCTTTCTGAACATTGACGCCCAGCCGAACTGCCAATTCGGCATATTGCCGCAGGCATTTTTCTGAAACCAAGGTTATTCCTTCTTTCTATGATGTTAGTTTCCGTGGGAGATCGGCAGCATCGCCGCGCCGATGATTCCTGGTTCTTCCAGCTTTGCCACTTCAAACAAGGTATCGCGCATCGGTATATGGACCAGATTTTTGAAATTAGCGACAACTTTATCTAGGAAGACATCCTTGGACTGCATCATGCCGCCGCCGATCACAAACATCCATGGGTCGGCGACATGGGCGATGACCGAGAACATTACAGCCAGATCGTAGGCCATATCGTCAACGACAGCCTGGGCCTGCGGATTGCCCTGCTTCGCCAAATCAAATACATCCCCGGCATGGCGAATCTGATCGCCGAACAGCGCTTTGCCCTTGCGGGTAATCGCAACACCGCTGGCTTCATTCTCCACCGCGCCGATGTTCAAATGATTGATTTTCTGACGATTGCGGTCAATGATGATATTCGCAATTTCCCCGGCATGACCATGCTTGCCGCTGACAACCTTGCCGTCGACGACTAACGCGCCGCCGATGCCGGTAGAAATCGTGACGTAATAGACGACGGGCAGGCCTTTTCCAGCGCCGACCAGCGCTTCCGCCAGACCGGCGACATTAGCGTCGTTATCAACGTAGGCCGGCATGTTGAAATTTTGCGTCAACTCCGCGGCAATCGGATAAAGCTCAAACCCCGGCAGATTCGTTGCCATCAACATTTTTCCCTTGATCGTATCAACCGGCCCCGGCACGCCCACGCCGATCCCCTCGCATTCAGTATACCCCGGAATCTCCCGGATCATTTCCATCATGTTGTCCATAACTCTGCGAGGTCCTTCCTGCGCCAGCGACGGATGTTTTACTTCAGCTAAAACAATCCCGTCGCGCGTCACTTTGGCAACGCGGACGTTCGTTCCCCCTAAATCAATTCCTAAATATGTTTTCATACTCTAGGTCCTCCTTACGTTTAATTATATCGAAAGCTGCAAGGGGTTACAACCAAAGACCGCCCGGAAACCATGGAATTTCACGCTGGGTTTCAAAAGGACTTCGATCATGAAATAGATGAACGATCTTTCTCAGCGGTCAACTGGCTTTAACCAAAACAAAAAGCGGAGTTTACCGGATTCAGAAAGCCGCGGTCATCCCGGGCGGTCTGATCAGTTCATCTCCGCTTCATTTGCATTCTTTCTCATCAACTGAATCTTCAAGCTTTTTGCATCCGCTTACGATTCTTGACAGTTTGAAGCCTTATTTCTGTGCGTGGATAAAGGCTGCGATATCGTCCGTCACCCGCGGATCGACGACCGCTTTCTGCATGTAATAGGTGTTTGGATTGGCATTGTAGTCGCCCGGCATCATCAAATGCGACAGCCCGGAATAGCTATGAAATGTCCAGTTAGCCTTTTCGCCATAAGCCGTTTTCCACGTTTCAAATTCCTGCAGCGGCACCTGATAATCTTCCTCGCCCTGCAGCACTAACACCGGTTTGGTGATCGTTTCCGCGGTTTTGATCGGATCATAGGACAACAGATCTTTCCAATAGGCCGGATAGGCGCCAGCCACCGCTTCATCCTCCGGCAAAGAGTCCAGCTGCTGCAGCTTGTCCAGCTCGGCAATCATCGCATCCATCGACGCTTTTTCCTGATCTGTATTCATGAACTGCGCCAAATGCTCATACTGCATCTTCATTAAGGAAGCCAGATCCGTTACCGGTGCGGCCATCATGATATAGCCCGCTGCCTCCGGAGTTTCCGCGGCGATCCGCGGCATGCATAAGCCGCCTAAGCTGTGGCCCAGAACATAAATCGCTGACGAATCAATCTCCGGCTGTTTGGCAATCAGGTCAACGATATCTGCGGCGTCCTGGATGGTTTCCTGTTCCACTGTAAACTGTGTGTCCCCGGCGCATTCAGCGCCATAAACAAAGGTCCGTTTGTCATAGCGGACAGTCGCGATGCCCTGCTCGGCCAGCCGGTAGGCGATATCCTGAAATACGGTGTTTCCATACAGTGTTTCGTTGCGGTCATTCGGTCCTGAGCCATGTACCAGAATAATAACAGGCGCTGGCTGATCGCCTTGGGGCAGTGTTAAGGTGGCAGGTAAATCCTTGCCATCGCGCATCGTCAGCGTCAGTTCCTGCTCTGCAGTCCCTTCCGGCAGCGTCAGCGCCGCGACGTTGCTCGGCTCAATGTATTCGGAGAAGTTCACGCCTGCGATCTGATCCTGATCGTCAAACACGACGTTCACACACAGGTTCTGATTTTCAAACAACACGGGAACCTGAACGATGATATAGCCTCCCTGCTTAATTTCATTGACAATCTGGATTTCTTTTAATGCCCCCAGCTGCTTCAGCGAAGGTTCCAGCGAAGCCTGCAGCTGCGAGGATGCCTTCTGCATCTGTTCATCATAGGCAAATCCCTGCAGCAGCTTGTCAAAATCCCCGGCCCCCAGTGTTTCCACATACGCTTTGGCGATCTCCTCCCGGCTGCCCGTCACCTTATCCTGAACGTCTGTTCCCGATTGATTGCTTTCGGCGGGAGCCTGTGTTTTCTGACAGCCGCTCAAGACAACGGACATCAGTAAAAGTCCGATAAATCCTTTTTTGATTGATTTGTTCATTTCTGTTTTCCTTTCTGATTTCCATATTTAGATGTTGATCTAAACGTATTATAGGAGTGTCTTCCATCTTTGTCAATTCTTATTTTTCTTCTTTTCAATCCCAGCGAAGGCTGTCACGATATCCTCTTTTCCTCCCCTATCCTCGCCTTACTTTAACTGGCCTTGATTCCTTTTCCTTTTAAGACTAAGATGAATTCCATTCAACGGATATTGAATGTCTGATTCTTCAAAAAGCTCAAGTCTCTCGCAACTGATTTTCTCAATTTTTCACCATAAAAAAACTCCGGCTGAACGAAAACGTCAGGCGGAGTTTCTATGACATTCATCTAATCACGGCAGGAAGAATCGAATTCTCCTCGATAGCAATGAATTGAATTATCAGATTGAAAAATCCCAGCTAAGCCGCGATTTCTTCAGCGTCTAAAACGTCAACGCCAATCAAATCGTGATGTTTTGCTTTAGTAACCTTCACCCAGGCGAAAGTGCCCGGCTGATAGTGATGCGAGCTTTTAAATTTGATCAGCCCGTCGATGCCGTCCGGCGCGCTGTGGATGCCGCGGCCATGGTAATAGCCGGTTAATCCATCCTGATTTTCAACGAGCACTTCCAGCGTCTTGCCGATCAATGCTTCGCCGTTTTCCTGTGCAATCTGATTTTGCACTGTCATTAAGCGTTCCAGCCGTTCATCCATAATTTCCTGGGAAATCTGTCCATCCATGGTATAGGCCGGCGTATCCTCCTCGTTGGAGAAGGTGAAGGCGCCAAGCCGGTCCCAGCGCACTTCCTTGATGAAGTCGATCAACATCTGGAAGTCTTCTTCTGTTTCCTGCGGGAAACCGACGATCATCGTCGTCCGCAGCACCGGCATATCGTAATTCGCTCGAATCAGCTTGACAGTCCGCAGAATGCTTTCCACGCTGCCGCGGCGGTTCATCAGCTTCAGCATTTTATCGCTGCCATGTTGAACTGGAATGTCGAAATATGGAATAACCTTTTTTAGATCCTTGATCCCAGTGACAAACTCATCGTCAATCTCATCCGGATACAGATAAAGAACACGAATCCAATGCAATCCGTCGATCGCATTCAGTTCTGTCAGCAGATCCCAGATCCGCCGGCGGCCATACAAATCGGTTCCATAACGGGAAGTATCCTGCGCGATGACAACGAGTTCCTTCACCCCTTCCGAAGCCAGCTGCTTCGCTTCGGCAACCAGATCCTCAATCGGAAAAGAAACATAACCGCCCCGGATTCCTGGAATTGCACAATAGGAGCAGCGGTTGTCGCAGCCCTCGGCGATTTTCAGATAAGCTGTCCACGGCTTGGTCGAAACCAACCGGGTGTTTTTTCCATAGCCATCCAGCACCTTTTCGCCCAAGACCTGGGTCAGAATCTGTCCCATCTTTGGATAATCGCTGATTGTCAAAAAACAATCGACCTCCGGCATTTCCGCTTCCAGATCAGCTTTGTAGCGCTGAGCCAGACAGCCGGCTACGATCAGTTTCCGGCAATTCTCATTCTTATATTCTGCCATTTCCAGGATCGTATTGATCGCTTCCTCCTTGGCCGGCTCAATAAATCCGCAGGTATTGACGATAATCGCTTCCGCTTCGTGAACGTCGCTGACAATTTCATGTCCGGACTGCCGCAGCAGGCCCATCATTCGCTCACTGTCGACTAAGTTCTTGCAGCAGCCTAAAGATACTACACCTATTTTCATATTCAATTCCTTTCTTTTCGTATATTTTTTCTTGATAGAGATCGCTGACATTATAACACAAAAGCCCGGAATTGCCATTTCCAGATTGTACCCGAAACCGCGATCTCCAACGGGATATCCGTTAAAGCTCTGGCCTTCTTTTTCTGTTGAACCTTTCCTTTCCAATCAGAATGGAAATTGTCCATGCTTCATCATTCTGATATAATCAAGTTTAGAATGGAGCGTGATTCCATGCGTAAAATTTACAATAAGCTTGTCCGCGACCGCATTCCGGCGATCATTCAATCCGAATACCGCGATTGCCAGACGCGGCGTTTAACGCCAGCGGAATATCAAACCGAACTCAAAGCCAAGCTGGTCGAGGAAGCCCGGGAAGTTCAGGAAGCCTCCGATCGAGAAGCGTTCATTGAAGAATTGGCCGATCTGAGCGAAGTCCTGGACGCGATGATGGATTTCTTTGAAATTGACGCGACTGAAATTCAAGCCGTTAAAGACGCGAAGGCGCAGACCCGCGGCCGTTTTAAAGACCGGATTTTCTTAGAGTTTACCGAGGATGAAGATGAACCTTCAGCATGAAAATGAACGTTTCTTTCGCAGGCTAAATCGTTCATCCTCAACATCTGATATAAACAAAAACGGCCTTTCAGCCGTTGTTTTTAAAATGGTCGGGATGACAGGATTTGAACCTGCGACCCCTTCGTCCCGAACGAAGTGCACTACCAAGCTGTGCTACATCCCGATACCTTTTATATTATATGCTAATTTCAAATTTTTGCAAGACTTTTTTCTAGGTTCTGGTAAAAAGTTCGTTTTCTGTCATTTTTTAGCCTGTGCTCAACAAAAAGCATCCGCTTATATCCAATGTTTTAAAACCAGCTGAGAAATGGGAATTTCCAGCTGTCCGATTTGTGTTTTTTCAAAGCTGCCATGACAATCCGCACCGGAAGTCATCATCAGATCCCGCTCGCGGCAATAATTTACGCAGATCTGCGTTGTATCAGGATCCTGCGCCGGGTACCAGCATTCGATCCCATCCAGTCCCTCCGCCATGACCGCGGCCAAGACTTCCGACAGCTTAGTTGCCGGAATCACCTTACCGGGATGGGCCAGAATCGCTTTTCCTTTCGCGGCATGAATCTGCCGGACAACCTCTCTGACCGGCGGAAAGCCGACGCAGCAATAATCATGATGATAGCGGGCATACATCAAAAAGCCCTGCTTAAAATCGGCGACGAGATCTTTCGCCGCAAAGTAATGCAGCGCCTTCCAGCCGCCTAAGCGCCGGTCATAGGAAAACTGACGATATTCATCAAGACTGACCGGCTCCCCGGCATGTTCCATTTTTTCGATCAACAACTCGTTCACCCGTTCCAGCCGCAGCCGATTCGCTTCCACAAACGCCTGAAACTGCCCATTCTCCAAATCGACGCCGTAGCCCAGAATGTGAAAATTGATTTCGAAGTCCTGGGCGTCCAGCTCAACCCCGGACAGACACCGAATTCCGGTTCCCCGCGTCTTTTGAAGACACTCCCGGCTTCCCGACAACTGGTTATGATCCGTGACGGCAATCAGGCCGACCTGCCGGATTCGGGCTTGTTCAACGATTTCATCCACGGACATCGTTCCGTCGGAATACCACGAATGAATATGCAGATCAGCGTACATCGTTACTCCTCTCTTTCCGCAGTTCATCTACTGAAAATCATGGTTCTGCCTGACGTCCTTTTCTGCCTGATGGCCGACGTTTTGATTCTTTCCTTATCAACGAAGACGGACAGGCCGGACAGTCTGAAACGCAAAAAACAGCCCGAGTCCTTCCCGGAGCTGTATTTCTATTTTATTTTTTCGCGAGGTGCTGAATCAGCGCGTCCATCGCCATCACATAGCCATAATCCCCGAAACCGCACAGCTGACCGAGACAAGCCGGCGCTGTTTTCGATTCATGACGAAAGCTCTCGCGCGCATGGACGTTGGAAAAATGAACCTCTACGGCCGGAATCGGCGCAATGCTTTTGATTGCGTCATGCAGCGCGTAGCTGGTGTGCGTATAAGCGCCTGGATTGATGATCAGCCCGTCCATATGCTCGAAATAACACCGCTGGATCGCATTGATCATCTCGCCCTCGATATTGCTTTGAAAAACCTCAACCTCGATCCCGCGCTGCTTAGCTTCCGCGGCGATCATCGCCATGATTTCGGTATAATTGCGCGCGCCGTAAACGCCTTGTTCACGAATTCCGGTCATGTTGATATTCGGACCGTTGACCACTAAAAATTTCATTTTCTCCCCCCTCACTTGTCAAAGCATTTCCGCCGCTGCGTCGACTGGCGGAACAACCGTTTCATTTCCTCGGTGTCTTCATTTTCCAGCACGCTGCGGAAATGGGCCAGCTCCGCAGCGAACTCGTCGATTTCACGGACAAGATTCGCCTTGTTCATTAAAAACAATTCCGTCCATAACGATTCGTTAATCTTCGCGATCCGCGTCAGATCGCGGAAGGAATCGCCGGTATAGTCCACCAGATGCGTGTTGTCGCTGGTATTCATCAGCGTCACTGCGATCACGTGCGTCAGCTGGCTGAGAAACCCGACCATTTTATCGTGTTCAGCCGGACTGAGCATGGCAATGTGCCGAAAGTTCAGCGTTTCCGCCAGCGCTTTCACCCACGCGATCCCCTCCGGCGTATTGGCGGACGTCGGCGTAATGATAAAATTCGCCGGTTCAAAGATCGAACAGTCGGCATACTGCACACCGCTGACCTCCCGGCCCGCCATCGGATGACTGGCGATGAATTCCACATCCGGACGCAATTTTTCCTGCACCTGCGCTACGATCTGTTCCTTGACGCCGGTCACATCGGTGATCCGGGTTCCCGGGGCAAAGCTGTCCTGGTATTGATCAATCCACTCCAAGAGGGCCTGCGGATACAAGCCGAACACGATACTGTCCGCCTGGCGGACCAGCGTTTCGTCAAAACCGACAGCGCCTTCGTCAATCCAGCCTTGCTTTAAAGCATAAGCGATGCTTTCCGGATTGATGTCCAGCGCGCTGACATGGAAGCCTTTGCGCTTCAATCCCTGGGCATAGCTTCCGCCCAACAAGCCCAGACCGACGATTAGAAAATGCGATTCCTCCTGCATGTTATTTCTCCTTTACTTCGATTCCCAGCGAGCGCAGATCCCGGAAAAACCCCGGATACGACTTGGCGATCACTTCTGCGCCTTCAATGGTCACCGGAGCGTCGGCCATCGTCGCGCCGATCGCCAGCGCCATCACGATCCGATGATCCTTGTGCCCGTCCAAGGTGACGCCGCCCTTCCAGGCTGTCGGTCCCTGAATCCAGACTTCACCCTCGCTTGAATGAATCGGCACCCCGACCTTGCGCAGCTCGGTTTCCATCGCTTCTATTCTATCACTTTCTTTATACCGCAGGCGAGCGGCATTGATCATTTTTGTTTCACCGCGCGCGAAGCTGGCTAGCACCATCAGAATCGGTCCGAGATCCGGGCAGTTCTGTATATCCAGTTCACAACCGGACAGGGAAGATGGATAAACGATCACTTCTTTATCCTTAACCTCTGTCCTTCCACCCATCTTACGGACAAAATCCAGGATCTGACGGTCGCCCTGACGGGAATCCGGCCGCAGGCCCTGACAATGGACCTCATGGTTAACGCATCCCAGCGCGGCATAGAAACCAAGCTGGGAATAATCGGATTCGACGGTCGTTTCACAAGCTATATACCGCTGGCCGCCGGGAATTCGCAGCGTCAGTTCGTCTTCAAAATAAGCATGAACACCGAAATCCTGAAGCATCTGCAATGTCAGCTCCACATACGAATGCGACTCAAACGGCGGTTCAATATGCAGCGTAGAATCCTCCTTGCGGCAGACCAGCGCGAACAACAGACCGGAAATGAACTGTGAGCTGATGTCGCCGCGCAGCGTGATGTCGCCCGGCTGCAGTGCACCTTCGATTTCAATCCATTCAGCGGTTTGCGAGTAATGGAATCCCTGCGCCTCAAACAGCTGTTGGTAGACTGTCTGGGGCCGCTGCAGCAGACGGTTCTGCCCGGTAAAACGCACCCGCTTGCCGGTCAGCGAAAAAATCGGGATAAAAAAGCGCAGCGTGGAGCCGGATTCCTTGCAGAAAATTTCCTCGCTTTGCAGCTGATTAAAATCAGGAATGCCCTGCACCCGCACGTCGCTGCCTTCCAGTTCAATGTGCGCGCCCAGCTTGCGCATTCCCTCGATCGTCGTCAGGATATCGTCGGAATAATCGACGTGATGAATCAGACTTTCACCTTGGGCCAAAGCGGCGCAGATGATCGCCCGGTGGGCCATCGACTTGCTCGGCGGAATCGCCACCGTCGTTCGGGTGCAGCGTCCCGGGATGATCGTCGCCTGCATTACAGTGATCTCCCAACCACCTGAGCAATCGCGCGGCCCTTTTCGATCAGGGAGGCGAACTTCGCCGGCTTCAGCGACTGCGCCCCATCGCTCCACGCACATTCCGGACAGGCATGGACTTCGATGATCAGACCGTCCGCTCCGGCCGCAATCGCCGCCAGGGACATCGCTTCCACCAGCTTCCAATCCC